>DASYAQ010000195.1:0-6587 GCA_036501225.1 Caulobacteraceae bacterium
CAGGCCTTCGAACGTCCGCGGCCGCGTGTACTGCGGATGCTCCAAAAGCCCGTCTTCAAAACTCTCCTCGGCCAGGCTTTCCGGCTGCCCCAGAACCCCGGGCGCCAGCCGAACGCAGGCCTCGATGACCACCATCGCGGCGGCTTCGCCACCGGCGAGGACCGCGTCGCCGACGGCGACCTCCTCGAACCCGCGCGCGTCGATAACACGCTGGTCCACCCCCTCGAACCGGCCGCAGAGCAGGACGACGCCCGAACCCTTCGACCAGTCCGCAACCCGCGCCTGGGTCAGGGGCCGACCCCGGGCGCTCATATACAAAAGCGGCCGCCCATCGCGCTCCACGCTGTTCAGCGCAGCCGCGACGACGTCCGCCCGCATCACCTGTCCTGGCCCGCCACCCGCGGGGGTGTCGTCCAGGAAGCCGCGCTTATCTAAGGAAAAGTCGCGAATGTCCACTGTTTCAAGGCGCCACAGCCCGCGCTCGCGCCAGGCCGAGCCGATCAGCGACACCCCGAGCGGGCCCGGAAAGGCCTCGGGAAACATGGTCAGCACGGTGGCGGTGAAGGGCATGGGCGGCGGTTTGGGCGGCAGGGAGGCGCGATCCTAGCCGATCTCGCGGCGGTTAGCGCGCCGCGGCGTCTTTTTGCAGCGCACAAAACCGGCTAGACCGCCGCCATGGACAACCCAGAAAACGACGGCCAGATCGAGGCCGAGGTCGAGAACCTGGTCGAAACCCTGGCGCTCGAGCCGATCGAAGTGAACCTGTTTCGTGGGCTTACCTCCGGCCGCGACGGCCCGCGCATCTTCGGCGGCCACGTGATCGCCCAGGCGCTGATGGCGGCCTATGAGACGGTCGAGGATCGCATCTGCCACTCGCTGCACTGCTATTTCATCCGGCCGGGCGATCCGAGCATCCCCATCCTCTACGATGTCGACCGCTCGCGCGACGGCTCCAGCTTCACCACCCGGCGGGTGACGGCCATCCAGCACGGCCAGCAGATCTTCAACCTGGCCGCCTCCTTCCAGGTGGCCGAGGGCGGCTTCGAGCACCAGTCGGCCATGCCGGAGGTTCCACAGCCCGACCGGCTGCCGGACGCTTTCGAGCAGTACCGGGTCATGCTGGACAAGATGCCGGCCGAGGCTCAGCGCATGATGGGGCGCCCGCGGCCGATCGAGCAGCGGCCGGTCAATCCCCGCGGGCCCGACGAAACCGCGCCGCCGATCAGCAATATCTGGATGCGCGCCCGCGCCGAGATCGGGCCCGACCAGCACCTGCATCAGGCCATCCTGGCCTATGCGTCGGACATGGGCCTTCTGGAAACATCCATGCGCCCGCATGGGGTGATCTGGCAGACCAGCGGCCTGCAGGTGGCCAGTCTCGACCACGCCATCTGGTTTCATCGGCCATGCGACTTCAACGACTGGCACCTCTACGCGCAGGAAAGCCCGAGCGCCTCGGGCGCGCGCGGCTTCGTGCGCGGCCAGGTGTTCAGCGAAAGCGGCGTGCTGGTCGCCTCGATCGCCCAGGAAGGACTGATCCGGCGGCGGAAGCCTCGCTAAGCCTCGTCGCCGGCGATCTCCGTCGGCGGGTCGATGGCGATCCAGCCCTCGGCCAGGCGCACCTCGGGAACCGCCGCGCGGGTGAAGGGCAGCCAGAAGGTCGGACCGCCGGTCGCCGGCGCGATCTCGACCAGGTCGCCGGCGCCGAAATTCTCCACCGTCTTGACCTTGCCGACCACGCTGCCGGCCAGGTCGCGCGCCTCCAACCCGATCAGGTCGGCGAGATAGAACTCGTCCTCTTCCGGCGGGGCCAGGTCTTCGCGGGCGATATAGAGCCGAAGCCCCCGGATCGCCTCGGCCTGGTCGCGGGTCTCGACCTCGCGCGCCCGGGCGACGATGCCGCCCTTGGCGGCGCGGCCGGCGGTCAGGGTCAGGGTCGGTGCGCCGTCCTCGCCCTTCAGCTCGCGATAGGTCAGCAGCGACAGCGGGTCGGCCGAGAAGGTGGTGATGCGCAGCTCGCCGCGCACGCCGAACGCGCCGGCGACACGGCCCATCAGGATCAGCCGGGATGGGATGGTCACCCTCGCCCCCACGCTTTGCGGGGGAGAGGGCAGGGTGAGGGGGCCGCACCGCTGCCGATGACTGTCCGGATACGTTGATCGCGCAAAGAGCCCCTCGCCCTGCCCTCTCCCCGCGTTGCGGGGCGAGGGTTCTTCAGCGATGGATGAGAGCGCGTGCGGATAGGAGCTACTCGGCCGCCGGTTCTTCGGTCTCGGCGACCGAGTCCTCGGCCGCTTCGGCCGCGGTTTCGGCGGCGTCTTCTACGGCGGTTTCCTCGGCGGGCGCGGCTTCCGCGACCACCTCTTCAGCCGCTGCGGCTTCGGTGGCGGCTTCGGGCTCGGCGACCGCAGCGTCTTCGGCTTCGGCGACCGTGTCTTCCGCGGCCTCGGCGGCGGTTTCGACGGCCTGCTCGGCGGCCGCCTCCTCGACAACGGCCGCTTCGACAACCGGCGCTTCCGGCGCGGGCGCGTTGGCGGCGGCTTCGCGGGCTTCGGCGCGCTCACTGCGCTCGGCGAGGCGTTCCTCGGCCTTCTTGCCGGGCTTGGCCTTGTTCGGATTGTTGCCATGCTCCCACTTGGCCAGGCCTTCGGCGGCCAGGAAGCGGGCGACGCGGTCGGTGGGCTGGGCGCCCTTGCCGATCCAGTCCTGCAGGCGCTCGACCTTCAGGCTGACGCGTTGCGGGTCGTCCTTCTTCAGCAGCGGATTGTAGGTCCCCACCTTCTCGATGAAGCGTCCGTCGCGCGGCGAATGGCTGTCGGCCACGACGATGGAATAGTAGGGCCGCTTCTTGGCGCCGCCGCGGGCGAGCCTGATCTTGATCATTGTAGTCCTTTCGGGAAGTCGTTCTGTTTCAGGGTTTTTTGAAGGGGAAGCCGCCCAGGCCGGGCAGGGTCCCAGCGGTGTTCGATTGGTCGCCGCCGAGGCCAGGCAGGCCCCCGGAGGCTGGCAGCTTGCCGCCGCCCATGGCGCGAAGCCGGGCCATGTCGCCGCCGCCCATGCCGCCAAGCGCGCCGGCCATGCGGGCGAAGCCCTTGCCGCCGTCGCGGCTCATCGACTTGACCACGTCCGACATCTGCCGGTGCTGCTTGAGCAGGCGGTTGATCTCCTGCACCTCGACCCCGGCGCCTGTGGCGACCCGGCGCTTGCGCGAAGCGTTCAAAAGGTCGGGCTTGCGCCGCTCGAGCTTGGTCATCGAGCCGATGATGGCTTCCTGGCGCTTGATCATGCGGTCGTCGATATTGGCTTCGGCGATCTGCTTCTTGATCTTCTGGACCCCGGGCAGCATGCCCATCAGGCCTTCCATGCCGCCCATCCGGCGCATCTGGCCGAGCTGTTCGGCCAGGTCGTTCAGGTCGAACTGGCCCTTGGCCAGCTTCCTGGCCATCCGCTCGGCCTGGGCCTGATCGACCTCGGCCGTGGCCTTTTCGACCAGGGCCACCACGTCGCCCTGGCCGAGAATGCGCCCGGCGACGCGGCGGGCGTCGAACACATCCAGCGCATCGATCTTCTCGCCGGAGCCGAGGAACTTGATCGGCAGGCCGGTGACCGCGCGCATCGACAGCGCCGCGCCGCCGCGGCCGTCGCCATCGACCCGGGTGAGCACCAGGCCGGTGAGCGGCAACCGCTCGTGGAAGGCCTTGGCGGTGCGCACGGCGTCCTGGCCGGTGAGGCTGTCGGCCACCAGCAGGGTCTCGGTCGGGGCCGCGATCCGCGCGATCTCCGCGGCCTCGCTCATCATCGCCTCGTCGAGGGTGGTGCGGCCGGCGGTGTCGAGGATCAGCACGTCGTAGCCGGCCAGGCGGGCGGCGGAAAGCGCGCGGCGGGCGATATCGGCGGCGCTCTGGCCGGCGACGATCGGCAGGGTCTCGACCTCGGCGCGGACGCCGAGCTGGGCCAACTGCTCCATGGCGGCGGGCCGGCGGGTGTCGAGCGAGGCCATCAGCACCCGCTTGCGATCGGTCTTGGAGAGCCGCAGACCGAGCTTGGCGGCCAGGGTGGTCTTGCCGGCGCCTTGCAGGCCGGCGATCAGAATCACCACCGGCGGGGTTGCGGCCAGGTTGAGCGGCACGGCCTCGTCGCCGCCCAGGGTCTCGACCAGCCCGTCATGGATGATCTTGACCACCTGGTCGGCCGGACGCACCGAGCGGACCACCGCTTCGCCGGTGGCGCGCTCGCGGGCCTTGGCGATGAAGTCGCGCGCCACCGGCAGGGCGACGTCGGCCTCGAGCAGGGCCACGCGCACCTCGCGCAGGGCCTCGTCGACATCCTTTTCCGACAGCAGGCCACGGCCGCTCAGGCGGTCGAAGACCCCGGTCAGCCGTTCACTCAAAGCCTCGAACATCGTGTCTCGCCTAAACGCACCGTCGCAAACGCCAATCGCCCCCGTGGACGATCACGTCGACGGGGGGCCTCGCCGCCCTCGTCCTATCTTAAGATAGGGGTCGTGGCGGTGGAGGGCGCTTTTCGTTTGCGCCAGAAGTCGGGCTGTATGCTCAGAAAGCCGCCGCCGGGTCAAGGATGGGCCGTAGCGGCGGGCCTCGATCCGGCTATCATCCATTTTCCGGCGCCCGACCCCGCGCCATGGCCCGAAGGAGCTTGTATTGGAACGGCGGCTTTTGCAGCTCTCGGTGGCGATCGCCGGCCTGGCGCCGGTGGCCGGCGGAATGGCCGGCGTGCTCTGGGGCCCGGCCGCCCTCGGCGAACAGGCGCAAGGCGCCTTCGACAGCCACTTTCGCTATCTGTCGGGCCTGTTGGCCGCCATTGGCGTCGCCTACTGGACCACCATTCCGGAGATCGAGACCGAGGGCGCGAAGTTCGCTCTGCTCAGCCTCATCGTGGTCGCCGGCGGCTTCGCGCGCGCGCTGGGCATGCTGATCGCCGGCCCGCCCGGCGCGGCGATGAGCGCGGCCCTGATCATGGAGCTGGTCGTCACCCCGCTGCTCTATCTGTGGCAGGCGCGCATCCAGCGGCTTGCGACCATGCCGCCCGTGGACGCCGCCCCGGCCCAAGGCTAAAGCCGGACCATGGCGATTGGGGTTTTTGATTCCGGGATCGGAGGCTTGAGCGTCCACCACGCCCTGGTCGACCGCCTGCGCGGCGCCGATTTCGTCTTCCTCGCCGACCAGGCCAACATGCCCTATGGCGGACGCAGCGGCGAAGAGATCGTGGCGCTGACCCGCGCCGGCTGCGAGCGCCTGTTCGCCGAGGGCTGCGACCTGGTCATCCTGGCCTGCAACACCGCCGCGGCCATCGCGCTGCGGCGCCTGCAACAGACCTGGCTGCCCGGCTATCGCCGCGCGCTGGGCCGGCCGGTCAACGTGCTCGGCCTGATCGTGCCGACCATCGAGGCGGCCACCGGCCTGCCATGGGCGCACGAAAGCACGCCGCGCTACGACGGCGAAAAGGCGGAGCAACTCGATATTCTGGGCGTCTTCTCGACCCCAGCGACCGCCGGCAGCCGTGTCTATGAGATCGAGATCGACAAGCGCAAACCCGACGTCGCGGTCTTCTCGGAAGGCTGCCCGGAGCTGGCGCGGATGATCGAGGCCGGCGCGGCCGAGGCCGAACTCGCCGCCGTCGTTCAGGGCCACGTCAAGGCGCTCAGCCTTCGCATCGGCCGTCCGCCGGATCGCGCGGTGCTGGGCTGCACCCATTACGAGATCATCGCCGACCTGTTCCGCGCCGCCCTGCCCGCGGCCACGCCGCTGATCCACCAGCCTGGCGCGACGGCCGACGCCATCGAGCGCTATCTCGCGCGGCACAAGGAGTACGATCCGGGATCTTCGGGCCTGCGGCGGTTCTTGACCACCGGCCAGCCCGGTCAGCAGAATGGCCTTGTCGAGGCCTTCTGGGGCGGACCCCTGCATTTCGAGGCCGCCTGACGGGGAGTGGGCTATGCGGACGGCTCTGCTGATCGCGATGGGGATGGCCTTGGCCTCGCCGGCCGCCGCCGCCGCCGTCAACGCCCGGCCGGGCGGCTTCGAAGTGCGCGAACAGGCGCAGATCGCCGCACCCCCGACCCGGGTCTACGCCGCCATCGGCCAGATCGGTCAGTGGTGGCTGAGCGAGCACACCTATTCCGGCGACGCGAAGAACCTCAGCCTGGACCTGAAGGCCGGCGGCTGCTTCTGCGAACGGCTGCCGGACGGCGGCAGCGCCCGGCACATGGGCGTCATCCTGGTCCAGCCGAACAAGACGGTGCGGCTCGAGGGCGCGCTCGGGCCCTTGGCGACGACCGGCGGCATCGGCCATCTCACCTTCGCCCTCAGCCCTAAAGACGCCGGGACCAGCGTGGTGCTGACCTACGATTTCGGCGGCTACGCCAGTGGCGGCATGGACCGGTGGGCGGCGCCCGTTGACGGGGTCCTTGGCGAACAGCTGGACAGCCTGAAGCGCTACGTCGAGTCCGGCCGGGGCGCGCCCTAGGTTCTCTGGAAGTTCAGGAAGATCGGCGCGGTGTCACCGAGCGCCTTCTGCTCGTAGCGCGTGGTCACGTGATCGGCGGGCGGCAAGCGCCAGTCGGCGGG
>DASYAQ010000196.1:0-4169 GCA_036501225.1 Caulobacteraceae bacterium
GGGCAGGGCGGTCGGCACGATCTGCCAGGACAGGCCGTAGCGGTCCTTCAGCCAGCCGCACTGGCTGGTCTGGCCGCCGGCGGCCAGCGCGTCCCAGAAATAGTCCACCTCGGCCTGGTCCTGGCAATCGACCCGGAACGAGATCGCCTCGCTGAACGTGAACGCCGGCCCGCCGTTCAAGGCCTCGAACCGCTCGCCGTCGAGCTCGAAGGCGACAACCATGACCTGGCCGGCCGGCCCCGGTCCGTCCTCGCCGTAGCGGCTGATCTCGAGGATCTTCGAGTTTTTGAAGACGGAAACGTAAAGGTTGGCGGCCTCCTCGGCCTGGTTGTCGAACCACAGGAATGGGGTGATCTTGGGCACGGGGGTCTCCTTAAGGCGTCTGCGCGCGATAGAGCCAAAGGACGATCGAACCGCTGGCGTTCCGACAAGGGAACCAGGTTTCGGCTCTATTCGCGACCCTGCACGCGAACCCGGCTGGCGGTCTGGCGCGCCAGTATGGCTTGGCGCAACTGTTCGAATAACCCAGGCGGCAGCATCCCGTAGTCGAACGCGCCGGCGCGCCCTGGGATCGGGCGCAGATCGTAGCCCGGCCAGGCGAACCGGTTCAGTTCGTCCAGACGCAGCCAGTGGCGACCGCTATCAAGACCGAGCGTCCCGCAGACGACCGCAGGGATTTCCATCGAAGCCGACGGATCCTCCGGCGGCCGATGGGTGATCGGCGCGACGATGACGCGGAGCATGTCGTTTTCTGGAGCGCGCGCCGCCGCGACGACGATGGCGCAGGGCCGGTCCTTGGCCGCTTCGTCGGCGCCCATGTTCCGCTCATGGCTCCACAAGAAACTATAACGGATGACAAGGCCCGGCCTCGGTGTTGGGAAACTCACCGCGCCTCGGCGCCGTACTCAGCCGCCTGAATGTCGGCGACGATGTCGTCGCTCAACTCGCCGACGATGAGCACCTCGCGTTCACGCGCTTTCAGTTTTTGGTAGAGCGCGAGTTCGCTGGCCGAGAGATAGCCGCCAACCACTCGGTCATGGCTGGTGACGACGATGACCTTGGCCTCGATCGCTTCATCCTGATAGCGGGCGAAGTTACGGGAGAACTCGGTTGCGCGGACGGTTTGGGACTCGGCCAAAACGATCTCCTTGAGGCACGTAAAATACGTAAATTACGCACTGACAGCAAGCGGCAATTTCAACACGAGATTGACTTTCCGCGCCCTCGTGATCATACACCCCGCTTCCCGCCGCCGGGCTTGCCTTGCGGTTGCGGAAGCCATGACGGGTGATGCGTCTGCCGCCGTTGAGATCGCCGCTCCATAGAGGAGGGGCCGGAGCGCATCGAACTTGAGAGTGACGACGCATGTCCAAGCGCCAATCGGCGAAGTACAAGATCGACCGCCGGATGGGCGAAAACATCTGGGGTCGCCCGAAATCCCCGGTCAATCAGCGGTCCTACGGTCCCGGCCAGCACGGCCAGCGGCGCCGCCAGAAGATTTCCGACTTCGGCCTGCAGCTGCGCGCCAAGCAGAAGCTGAAGGGCTATTACGGCAACCTGACCGAAAAGCAGTTCGCCGGCACCTATGCGGCCGCGGCCAAGAAGCGCGGCAACACCGCCGAGACGCTGATCGGCCTGCTGGAAAGCCGGCTGGACGCGGTGGTCTATCGCGCCAAGTTCGTGCCGACCGTCTTCGCCTCACGCCAGTTCGTCAACCACGGCCACGTGCTGGTGAACGGCAAGCGGGTGAACATCGCCTCGTACCGCGTCAAGACCGGCGACGTGGTCTCGGTGCGCGAACGCTCGCGCAACATGGCGCTGGTGCTGGAAGCCATCCAGTCGGCCGAACGCGACGTTCCCGACTATCTGGAAGTCGACGGCAAGGGCCTGTCGGCCAAGTTCATCCGCGTCCCGGAACTGGCCGAAGTGCCCTATCCGGTGAAGATGGAACCCAACCTGATCGTCGAGTTCTACGCCTCTTAATCCTCCACCGTAGGGGGAGGGGGACCGCGTGTAACGCGGTGAAGGGGGTGCGATGCCGGCCGCGCCCGCTTCAAGGCTGACCTAGGGACTGAATCAGAGCGCCGAGGCGCGGCGAACGCCCTCCACCACGCTTCGCATGGTCCCCCTCCCCCAACGGGGGAGGATCAGGAGGCCAGCGCGTCCGCTTCCCAGGCCTTGAATTCCGGCGCTTCTAAGAGGGCTTCGGCATAGGCGCCGGCGGCGCCGGTGTCGCCGTAGTCGGTGGCGAGGATGCCGTAGCTGCGCAGGCGGGTGGCGACCGGGGTGAAATAGGCGTCGGCGATCGACCAGGCGCCGAGCAGGAAGGGACCGTCGCCGCCGAAGCGGCCGCGCAGGTCGTTCCACAGGGCCACGATGCGGCGCAGGTCGACATGGGTGGCCTCGGACAGCTCGGCTTCTGTCTTCAGGCTCAGATCCATCGGGCATTCGCCGCGCAGGGACGGAAAGCCCGAATGCATCTCCGCCGCCGCCGCCCGGCCGAGCGCGCGGCGCACCGGATCGCTCGGCCAGAGCCGGGCGTTGGGAAAGCGGTCGGCGAGGTATTCGCAGATGGCCAGCGAGTCCCACACCACCGTCTCGCCGTCCTTCAGCACCGGCACCTGGCCGTTGGGCGATCCGGCGGCGCGGGCCTTGGCTTGGGTCTCTGTCGTGCGCAGATGGACCAGGGTCTCGGTAAAGGCCTCGCCGGTGTGCTTCAGCACCAGCCACGGCCGCATCGACCAGCTCGACCAGACCTTGTCGCCGATGATGATTTCCATGAGCGTTCCTCCTGAGCGGGCATAACGCTTATGGCGCGCGTCCGGCGCCATCGCTAGGCTGCGGCCGCGAACAAGCAAACGGAATCGGGGGGGCGCATTGAGCGAAGCCATCACGCCGGCGGTGGCCGAGGCCGGCGCCTTGGGCCTTCAGTCCCCGCCGCTGTTCCCGAACACCTATCGCAGCTGGGTCCTGGCCCTGCTGATGGTTGTCTACACCTCGAACTTCGTCGACCGCACGATCGTCGCCATCCTGGGCCAGGCGATCAAGGTCGACATGAAGATCTCCGACGCCCAACTCGGCCTTTTGGGCGGCATCGCCTTTGCGGTGCTCTACACCACGCTCGGCATCCCGATCGCGCGGCTGGCCGAGCGGCGCAATCGGGTGACCATCATCTCGATCTGCCTGACCATCTGGTCGGGCATGACCGCGCTCTGCGGCCTGGCCGCCAGTTTCCCGCTGCTGATGCTGTGCCGGGTCGGCGTCGGGGTCGGCGAGGCGGGCTGCTCGCCGTCGGCCCAGTCGCTGATCTCCGACTATTACACGCCGGAGAAGCGCGCCACGGCTTTATCGATCTACTCCTTCGGCATCCCGCTGGGCTCGATGATCGGCGCGGTCAGCGGCGGCCTGATGGCGCAGTATTTCGGCTGGCGCGCCGCCTTCATGATCGTCGGCCTGCCCGGCGTCGCCCTGGCCGTCCTGGTTAAGCTGACCTTGAAGGAGCCGCCGCGCGGCTATTCCGAGCCCGGCGGCGCCAGGGCGCCCACACCGGCGCCTTCGCTGTGGACGGTGGCCAGGCAGCTGTTCGGCGCCCCGTCCTTCCGCCACATGGCGGCCGGCGTGACCCTGGTCTCCTTCGCCGGCTACGGCATCGGCCAGTTCTCGGCCCCCTATTTCGTCCGCCGGTTCGGCCTGAGCTATGCCGAGGTGGGCCTGGTGTTCGGCCTGATCGGCGGCATCTCGTCGGGCCTCGGCACCGTGCTCGGCGGCTATGTCACCGACCGGGCCGGCCGCTCGGACCGGCGCTGGTACGCCTGGACCCCGGCGATCGGGGTGGCGATCGCGGCGCCGATCTACCTGGCCGCCTATCTGCAGCAGAGCTGGATCGCCGCGGCGGCCATCCTCCTGGCGCCCGGCATCTTCGGCTACACCTATCTGGGTCCGACCTGGGGGGTGATGCACAACCTGGTCGAGCCGCGCGCCCGCGCCTCGGCCACCGCGCTTTTGTTCTTCGGCCTGAACCTGATCGCGCTGGGCGGCGGACCCTTCTTCACCGGCCTGGCCATCGACCTGTTCAGCCAGCACCTTTTCCACGCCCAGGGCCTCGGCGATTTCGCCGCGCTTTGCCCCGGCGGCGTCGCGGTTCATCCGGCGATGGCGGCGGCCTGCCA
>DASYAQ010000197.1:0-4520 GCA_036501225.1 Caulobacteraceae bacterium
CAGCCCCTCGACGCTGACGCCACAGCCTTGCGCCACCTTGGCCAGGCGCATGCGGCTGGCCGGCGGCAGCTGGCCGCTCAGGCTCTCGCCGGGGCCTTGCAGGCCCTGCTGGGCGGCGAGCCGGGTCGCGGTCAGGCTGGAGGCGTCGTCAAGCGGGATTTCGAACCAGAGATCGTCGGCCGTCGCCAGGGCCCGCTTCAGCATCGGCGGCTCCCAGTCGAGGCCGGGCGGCAGGATGTGCACCGAGCCGAACAGGAAGATCGTCGCGTGCGGGCCGTGCACCACCCAGACCGGCGGCTGCGCGGCGGCCGCGCCGGCCAGGAGCCAGAGAACCAGTCCAGTCAGCGCGGAAATGAAGTTTCGCGTCATGGACGCGGAATCTAGGCGGCCGAGAGCTCCAGGGCTAGCGCTGACAGGCCGGGCAATAGAAGGTCGAGCGGCCGGCCTGCACCGTGCGCGCGATCACGCCCCGGCAGCCAGGGCGCAGGCAGGGCTCGCCCGCGCGGCCATAGACGCTGAACCGGTGCTGAAAATAGCCCAGCGCCCCGTCGGCGGCGGCATAGTCGCGCAAGGTCGAGCCGCCGGCCTCGATCGCCTCCCCAAGCACCATCCTGACCGACGCAGCCAAGCCCGCCAGGCTGCGCGCGCCGACCTCGCCGGCCGGCCGCAAGGGCGAGAGGCGAGCGCGAAAAAGTGCTTCGCAGACATAGATGTTGCCCAGTCCGGCCACGATGCGCTGGTCCATCAGGCTGGCCTTGACGCTCTGACGGCGGCCGGCGAAGGCGAGGACCAGATGGGCGCCGGTGAAGTCCGGCCCAAGCGGCTCGGGTCCTAAGCCGGCGAACCACGGGCTGGCGGCCAGCTGATCTGTGGCGATCAGGGCCATGTAGCCGAACCGGCGCGGGTCGAAATAGGTGACCCGGGCGCCGCCATCGGTCTCGAAGATCACGTGGGCGTGCTTCGCGTCGGCCGGGGCGGCGTAGAGGAATTCGCCCGGCTGTCGCGTCGCCTCGGCTCCGGCGATCTCGAAGCGCCCGCTCATGCCGAGGTGCATGACCAGGGTGTCGCCGCGGTCGAGCGGAGCGAGCAGATACTTGGCGCGGCGCTCCAGCCGCTCGATGCGCGCGCCGGTCAGCCGCTGGACGAACCCCTCGGGCAGGGGAAAGCGCAGATCGGGCCGGCGCGCCTCCACCCGGCTCAGGGTCGCGCCGGCCAGGACCGGCTCAAGGCCGCGGCGGACGGTTTCAACCTCGGGAAGCTCGGGCATGAACGCCCTATGCCATGTTCCGCGGCTTCGCGCGTGGGATGACGCGCGGGGCCTGGGAGGCTAAGAGGCGCCATGAGCCAAGCCCTCGCCTCCTTCGGTTTCAAGGACGTCGACCCGGCCGAGAAGCCGCGGCTGGTGCGCGGCGTGTTCGACTCCGTCGCCCGGCGCTACGACCTGATGAACGATGTGATGAGCATGGGCGTGCATCGGGTGTGGAAGGACATCGCCGCGGTGCGGCTCAACCCCCAGCCCGGCGAGACCATCATCGACTGCGCCGGCGGCACCGGCGACATGGCGCGGCGGCTGGCCCGGCTGGCGGACAGGGCGCGCCAGCGCCGCGGCGGCCAGGCGGCGCGGCTGATCGTGCTGGACTATAACGAGGAGATGCTCGGCGTCGGCCGCGCCCGCGAGACCGCGGCCGGGATCGTCTGGAGCGTTGGCGACGCGCAGGCCCTGCCGCTACCGGACGCGTGCGCCGACGGCTTCATGATCGCCTTCGGCATCCGCAATGTCGCCGACGTCGCCAAGGCGCTGGCCGAGGCCCGCCGGGTGCTGAAACCGGGCGGCCGGTTCGTCTGCCTGGAATTCTCCAAGCCGGTGACCGAGGCGCTGTCAGCCGCCTACGACGCCTATTCGTTCAGCCTGATCCCGCGGATCGGTCAGTGGATCGCCGGCGACCGCGAGGCCTACCGGTATCTGGTCGAGAGCATTCGCCGCTTTCCCGACCAGGCGAGCTTCGCCGGCCTGATCGCTGAGGCCGGGTTCGGCCGCGTCGCCTGGAGCAACCTGACCGGCGGGGTCGCCGCCGTGCACCAGGGCTGGGTGCTCAGCGCTCCATGAGCGACACCCGGGCGCTTGGCCGGTTCGTCGCGGCGGGCTGGGTGCTGATCCGCGCCGACGCCCTGATCCCGCGCGAGATCGACCATCTGCTGCCGCCGTCCAGCCGCACGCTGGCGCGGACCTTGCGGCTGTTCAGCGGGCCGGAGGCCCGGCGCGGGCGCCCCGGCGAGCGGCTGGCGCGGGCCTTCGAGCGGCTGGGGCCCGTCTCGATCAAGCTCGGCCAGGTGCTGTCCACCCGCGCCGACATCTTCGGACGCGCCTTCGCCGAGGACCTGTCGAAACTGAAGGACCAGCTGCCGCCCTTTCCGACCGAGGTCGCCAAGGCCGAGGTGGTCGCATCGCTGGATCGGCCGCTGGCCTCGATTTTCGCCAGCTTCGGCGACCCGATCGCCGCCGCCTCGATCGCCCAGGCCCATCCCGCCACCCTGCTCGACGGCCGGCGCGTGGCGGTCAAGGTGCTGCGGCCGGGCATCGAGGTCCGCGTCGGGCGTGACGTCGAGGTGCTGCGGCTGGCCGCGGTCCTGGTCGAGCGCCACGTGCCGCCGGCGCGCCGGCTGGAGCCCAAGCTGCTGGTCGAGACCGCCGCGCGGGTGCTGGAACTGGAGCTCGACCTGCGCTTCGAGGCGGCGGGCGCCAGCGAACTGGCCGAGATCATGGGGCAGGACGGCTTCATGCGCGCGCCGCCGGTGGTCTGGCAGGGCGTCGGCAAGCGGGTCCTGACCCTGGACTGGGCCGAGGGCATGGCGCTGACCGACCCGGCCTCGCTCGACCAGCCCGGTCTCGATCGCAGAGGCCTGGCCGACAATCTGGTGCGCGCCTTCCTGTCCCAGGCGCTCGACCATGGCGTCTTCCACGCCGATCTGCACGAGGGCAACCTGTTCATCGGCCCGCCGGCGGTGCTCACGGCGGTGGACTTCGGCATCATCGGCCGGCTGGACGCCGCCGCCCGCAAGCACCTGGCCGAGATCCTGTGGGGTTTTCTGCAGCGCGACTACAGGCGCGTCGCCAGGGCGCATTTCGACGTCGGCTATGTGCCGGCGCACCATTCGGTGGAGGCCTTCGCCCAGGCGCTGCGGGCGGTCGGCGAGCCCAATGTCGGCCAGCCGGCCGGCGCCGTCTCCATGGGCCGGCTGCTCGGCCTGCTGTTCGAGATCACCGCCCTGTTCGATATGCGCCTGCGCCCGGAGCTGGTCCTGTTGCAAAAGACCATGGTCACGGTCGAGGGCGTCGCCCGGCGCCTCGATCCCAGCCACAATCTCTGGGCCGCGGCCGAGCCGGTGGTCAGCCGCTGGATCGCCCGCGAACTCTCGCCGGTCGCCCGCATTCGCGAACTGGCCGACGACGCCGCCAAGGCCCTGAAAGCCATCGCCCGCATGGCCGAGGCGCCGGCCCCGGTCGCCGTGGTGGTCGAGCCGCCGATCCGGCGCCTGAACGGCCTTTGGCTGTTCGCCCTTGGCGCCGCGACCTCGGCCCTGGCCTTCGCCGCGGCGATCTGGGTCCTGAACCGCTAACCCTGGTCGTCTGAAGAATCGCGGCTGTTCGAGCGGCGGCTATAGCCGCGGCTGCCGTTGTTCTGGTCGCCTCCGTCGGCCTGGCGCTGCACCTGCTGGTCCCAATAGGCCTTGCCGGCCGCGGGCTTGAACATGGTCCTGGGCGCGCCGTCCTTGGTCACCACCGCGAAGATGTTGCGCGCGGGGTCATAGAGCAGCTTGTCGCCATTGCTGCGCGTCAGCGTCAGGGCGCCCTTCGGCGGCGCGCTGGTGAAGGCGTGCGCCTTGGCCACGAACTCGTCGAGGGTGTGGGCGCCGAAATCGGCCCCGTCGCGCTGGAACTGATAGTTGGCGTTTTCCTGGGCGGTGTGGCGGCGATTGGCCGCCCACATCGGCTTGCCGTCGACCAGGGCGACCGGCTCGCGCCGGGCGTCGTCGCGATCGGCGCTGTCGCTGCTGTCGCGCGCGTTCAGAACGCTGTGGCCATTGTCGGCGGCCACGGTGGTGTCGGCGGCGGCGGCCCCGCCGGTGTGGTCCCGCGCCGCGGTCGCCGCGCCGCCGTCACAGCCGCCAAGCACGAGCGCCGCCCCCGCCAGCAAGGCGGCGATTCCGGCGCAATTCAAGGTCCTTCCCATAGCCCCAGCTCTCCCTAAGGTGTCTCCAGGAACAAACTAAGAACATCTTTGAGCGTTTGTCCAGCCAAGGACTATCCCCTAGACGCAGGTAGTCACGTTTTTCGTGCCTAGCGCGATTGATTCTACTGGCTCACGCGAATCAAATTCGCAAGATTCGACTCATCCGCGCCGCCGATGCTGCGTTGCGGCGCCCCCAAGCGGAGCAAGGGGAATCAAGGGATAGGGGCAGTTCCCTTCCTGTTCACGCCGCATATTGTGCGCGGATACGAAGTTTCGCCCCCTTGACCC
>DASYAQ010000198.1:0-6117 GCA_036501225.1 Caulobacteraceae bacterium
GCGCTGGCCGCGGTGACGCCGCCGGTGGGGCAGAACCGGCACTGGGGCAGGGGGCCGTGCAGCGCCTTCAGCGCGCCGGGGCCGCCCGAGGTCTCGGCCGGGAAGAACTTGAAGCGGTTCAGGCCGGCGTCCAGGCCGCGCATCACCTCGCCGGCCGTCGCCACCCCGGGCAGGAAGGCGACGCCGCTCGACCGCGCCGCGGCGATCAGTGGATCGGTGAGGCCCGGGCTGACCACGAAGCTTGCGCCCGCCGCGAGCGCCCGGTCGAAGTCGGCGGCGTTCAGCACCGTGCCGGCGCCGACGATGGCGTCCGGAACCTCGCGGGCGATCAGCGCGATGGCCTCCAGGGCGCAATCGGTGCGCAGGGTGACCTCGAGCGGCCGCAATCCGCCCTCGACCAGGGCGCGGGCCAGCGGGACCGCATCCGCCAGCCGTTCGATGGTCAGGACCGGGATCACCGGCCCGGTGCTCATCAGCTCATCGACGCTCACGGCGCCCACCAGACCTCGACCGGGACGTCCGACTGATTGAGCACGGTACAGACCGGCAGCTCGGCCGCATCGCGCAGGTTCCGCGCGCGCCCGACCACATCCAGCTTGCCCTGGCCCTCGATGAGCAGGGCGATCCAGCGCGCGCCCAGGATGGCCGGGATGGTCATCGACAGGCGTGCGGCGGCGCCGGCGGCTTCCGGCCGGTCGACGGCGCAGACCAGCTGGTCGGGACGAGCGGCGATGGCGCGCGCGAGCTCCGGTGCATGCGGGAAGAGCGAGGCGATATGGCCGTCGTCGCCCATGCCCAGGATGACGACGTCGAATGGCCGCATCATGCCGGCCAGGGCGCGGTCGACCTTGGCCTCGGCCTCGGCGGGGGTGGCGTCCGGAGTCTTCAGACCGATCAGCTCCGCCGCCGCCGCGCGGTCGCGCAGCAGGCGCCGCCGCACCAGCCCCTCATTGCTGCCGTCGCTGTCGGGCGCGACCCAGCGTTCGTCGGTCAGCGTGATCTCGACCCGATCCCAGGGCGCCGGCTCGGCCGAGAGCGCGTCGTAGAGCGGCTCCGGCGTCGTGCCGCCAGTGGCCACCAGGCTGGCGCGGCCGCGTTCGGCGACGGCCTCGGTCAGCCGCACGTTGATCTCCATGGCCAGGGCGGCGAACAGGCTCTCGCGGTCTTCGAACAGCCGGTCGTTGTCGCCCGCGGCGCTCAAGTCACTCATACCAGCTGTGTCCGTTCCGCTCGGTGAGCGCGAAGGCGCCCGATGGACCCCACGAGCCGGCGGCATAGGGCGACGGCTTGACGCCATAGTGCGACCAGCCGGCCTCGATGGCGTCGATCCAGGTCCAGGCCGCCTCCGCCTCGTCGCGGCGGACGAACAGGGTCTGGTTGTTCTTGATCGCTTCCAACAGCAGCCGCTCATAGGCGATGCGCCGGCGCGGCGCCTCCACCCGGAACGCGTCGGTCAGGCTGAGGTTCAGCGCCACCGGCCTCAGTTCCATGCCGTCGAGGCTGGGCGTCTTGTTCATCAGGGTCAGCGCGATCTCTTCCTCGGGCTGCAGCCGGATGGTCAGCCGATTGGCCATCATGTCGTCGCCGGCGAAGATCGAATGCGGCACGTCGCGAAACTGGATGATGATCTGCGAGCTCTTGCTCGGCAGCCGCTTGCCGGTGCGCAGGTAGAAGGGCACGCCGGCCCAGCGCCAGTTGTCCACATTGGCCTGGACGGCGACGAAAGTCTCGGTGTCGCTGGCCCCGCCGCCGGTCTCGTCCAGATAGCCGGTCACCGAGGCGCTGTCGGCGACCCCGGCGCGATATTGCCCGCGCACGGTCTTCCTCTCGACATCGCGTCCGACGATCGGCCGCAAGGACCGCAGCACCTTGACCTTTTCGTTGCGCACCGAGTCCGGATCGAGGTTGGCGGGCGGCTCCATGGCCACCAGGCAGAGCAGCTGCAGCACGTGGTTCTGCACCATGTCGCGCAGCGCGCCGTACTCGTTGTAATAGCCCCAGCGGCCCTCGACGCCGACGGTCTCGCCGACGGTGACCTGCACGTGCTCGACCGAGACCTTGTTCCACAGCGGCTCGAACAGGGTGTTGGCGAAGCGCAGCGCGACCAGGTTCTGCACCGTCTCCTTGCCGAGATAGTGGTCGATGCGGAAGATCTCGCGCTCGGCGAAGGTGCGGGCCAGCGCATCATTGATCTCGATGCAGCTTTCCAGGTCGCGGCCGATCGGCTTTTCGACGATGACCCGGCTGTCGGCCTTGGCCAGCTCCGCCTCGCGCAGGTTGCCGCTGATGGCGTCGTAGAGGCTGGGCGAGGTCGACAGGTAGAAGATCACCTCGCGCGCGCCGCCGAGCAGGGTCGCCAGGTTGCGAAAGGTCGCCGGACGTTCGGCGTCGACGACGCAGTAGCCCAGCCGGCGGCGATAGCGCTCCCAGACGTCCGGGTTGAAATAGCCCTCGGCGCGGTCGCGGACGCTGGCCTCGACCCGGGCGATGAAGGCGTCGTCGGTCAGGTCCGAGCGGGCGCCGCCGATGATGCGGAACTCCGGCGGCAGCAGGCCCTCGCTGTCGAGGAAATACAGCGACGGATAGAGCATCCGCTGCGCCAGATCCCCGGTCGCGCCGATGATGACGATGGCTTGAGCGGTCATCCAGAAAGGCTCCCAGCCTGCACGAGTCACCGGCTCGCGAGCGTAGGCGGGGTCCTAACCCGCCTCCGGCTTTAGGGAAACCAGTGAGTTGCGCGAATTGAGCCTCTCCGGCCGGAGCGGCTCAAAGCTTAGGCGTCGAAGACGACAACCGACCGGGCGATCTGGCCGGTCTTCATTTCGTCGAAGGCCTCGTTGATCTCTTCGATCTTGAGGCGGCGCGAGATCATCTCGTCCAGCTTGAGCTTGCCCGACATGTAGAAGTCGACGAAGCGCGGCATGTCGACGGGGAAGCGGTTGGACCCCATCAGCGAGCCCTGGATGCGCTTTTCGCCGAGGAAGGCGGCGCCCATCAGGGTGACGGTCTGGCCGACCGGGATCATGCCGATGACGTTGGCTGTGCCACCGCGGCGCAGCATGTTGAAGGCCTGCTCGGCGGTCTTGCCGAGGCCGATGGCCTCGAAGCTGTGGTGCACGCCGCCGCCGGTCATGTCCATGACCTGCTTCACCGGGTCGCCGTCGGCGGCGTTGATGAAGTCGGTCGCCCCGAACAGGCGGGACATGTTGTCCTTGGCCGCCGAGGTGTCGATGGCGATGATGCGCCCGGCGCCGGCGATCGCCGCCCCGTTGATGGCCGCCAGGCCGACGCCGCCGCAGCCGATCACGGCCACGGTCTCGCCCGGGCGGACGTTGGAGGTGTGGATCACCGCTCCGATGCCGGTGGTGACGCCGCAACCGATCAGGGCGGCGCGATCCAGCGGCATGTCCTTGCGGATGGCGACGCAGGCGTGCTCGTGGATCAGCATCTGCTCGGCGAAGGACGACAGGTTCAGATACTGGTTCATGTTGCCGCTAGCCGAGGTGATGCGGGGCTCGGCGCCCTGTTCGCGGCGGGTGTCCGGGCTCTGGCACAGCGACATGTGGCCGGTGAGGCACTGGTCGCAGTGGCCGCAATAGGCCGACAGGCAGGTGATCACGTGGTCGCCCACCTTCACCGTGCGCACTTCCGAGCCGACCTGTTCGACGACGCCGGCGCTTTCGTGGCCGAGCACGGCCGGCAGCGGGAAGGGGTACTTGCCTTCCATGAAGTGCAGGTCGGAGTGGCAGACGCCGGCGGCGGCGGTGCGGATCAGCACCTCGTGCGGCCCGGGCTTGCCGATCTGGACGTCCTCGATCTGCAGGGGCTTGCCAACTTCACGCAGTACGGCGGCTTTCATCTGGACGTCCTCCAAGGCTGACCGGCCGACGACAGCGGCCTTTGCCGCGCAATATGGCGACGATCAGGTTTTCGGCAATCACTTATCGCAGGCAAGCTGACCTGAGCCCTCTTGTCTGACGCCGGGGCAGGGGACCATTTCGGCGTGATCGATGGGGAGAGAGCCAGCGCCATGGACGCCACCGCCGGCTTCGCCGAGCGCCAGAAAGGCTTCCTGCCGGACTTGCTCGGCCTGGAGGTCAATCTCGACGATCCGACGCATTCCCCGTGGGAAGCGGGGGACCCAGGCTTTTTTCTAAGGGCATGCGCGCGGCAGGAGCCGAAGGTCGACCGCCAAGGACGCCAAGCCCGCCAAGATGAGAAGGCTAAGCTCCGACCCTGGGCGCTCTTGGCGTTCTTGGCGGTAAAAACCTGGGTCCCGCGTTCGCGGGGATGAGCGGAATAGACAGCGACGCGCGTCAGACCCTGATGTCGAGCAGCGCCTTGAACAGGTTGTCGGTGGTCTTCAGCGTCGCCAGGGAGGCGCGCAGCGCGTGGCTGGCCTTGATGTGATCGATCACCGCCGCGGTCGGATCGCCGCCATTGGCAAAGGCGTTCGACAGGTTGGATCCGGCGCTGTCCAGGCTCGACATGGCGTTCACGACCCCCGAACGGGCCGAATTGATCGCGTCCAAGAGTCCCTCCTCATGGCTCGCACCGACGACAACCTAACCGGTCGCGGTTAAGCGATCGCGGATAGAGGTGGTAAAGTTGCGGAAAGCATGCGGCGGATCGGCCGGGATCGGTTAAGGCCGGCCGTAACGACCGCCTGATCACAAGCTCTTGTTTGACGCTGCGTCAGCCTTAGCTTTAGGCAAGACGACAAGGACCTGGGCGGGATTGGCGCGGCTGTGTTGCGCCTTGCCACGCCAGTGGAATTACTGTTTCTACGCCGGCGCCCAAAAATGGACGCTCGGTCAAAAAACGTGCGAAAATCGGGTTTTCGTCTGGCGGCTGGCGGCCGCGATGACGAAGGTTGGAATGGGCCAAAGAGGACGGATTGAAAAGGTATAGCCCGGATGGGGTTTAGGCGAAGTCAGGGTCTCTACGACCCGCGAAACGAATATGATGCGTGCGGCGTAGGGTTTGTGGCCAATATCAAAGGCCGCAAGTCGCACGACATCATTCGTCGCGGGCTGGAGATTCTGCTCAACCTGAACCACCGGGGCGCGGTGGGCGCCGACCCGCTGGTCGGCGACGGCGTCGGCTGCCTGATCCAGATTCCCGACGCCCTGATCCGCGACTGGGCGGAGCGGGAGGCCCTGACCCTGCCGGCGCCGGGCGACTACGGCGTGGCCATGTGCTTCTTGCCGCAGGACCCCTCGGCGCGCGAATTCGCCGTGCAGCAGTTCGAGCATTTCATCGCCGTCGAGGGCCAGACCCTGGTGGGCTGGCGCGAGGTCCCGACCAATCAGGACGGCCTTGGCAAGACCGTGCTCGAGGAGATGCCGCTGATCCGCCAGGCGATCATCGCCCGCGGCCACGGCGCGCGCGACCAAGACGCCTTCGAACGCAAGCTCCTGGTCATCCGCAAGCAGACGCAGAACCCGCTCGAGGAGCAGGCCAGGAAGCACAACCTGCCCGGCCTGACCGAGCTCTACATGCCGTCCTGCTCGTCGCGCACTGTGGTCTATAAGGGCCTGTTGCTGGCTCGCCAGCTCGGGACCTTCTACGGCGACCTGACCAATCCCCTGACCGAGACGGCGCTGGCCCTGGTTCACCAGCGGTTCTCCACCAACACCTATCCGTCCTGGAAGCGCGCCCACCCCTACCGGTTCATCGCCCACAACGGCGAGATCAACACCGAGCGCGGCAACGCCAACTGGATGAACGCGCGCCGCCGCACCATGGAATCGGCGCTGCTCGGCCCCGACCTCGACAAGATGTGGCCGCTGATCAAGGAGGGCGACTCAGACACCGCCAAGCTCGACAACGCGCTCGAGCTCTTGATCGCCGGCGGCTATCCGCTGGCGCACGCCATGATGATGCTGATCCCCGAGGCCTGGGCCGGCAATCCGCTGATGGACGCCAAGCGCAAGGCTTTCTACGAATATCACGCCGCCTTGATGGAGCCCTGGGACGGACCGGCGGCGATCGCCTTCACCGACGGCCGCCAGATCGGCGCCACCCTCGACCGCAACGGCCTGAGGCCGGCGCGGTTCTGCTGCACCGACGACGGCCACGTGATCATGGCCTCGGAATCCGGCGTGCTGCCGATTC
>DASYAQ010000199.1:0-3591 GCA_036501225.1 Caulobacteraceae bacterium
GGAGATCCTATGAGGACGGGTTCGTCGCCTTTTGGGGTTGGGTGACGGGCGGCCTACGGGCTTAATTCGGCTGTTTTGGTCGAACCGTCCCAAGGATGAAGGACAATGTCACAACATCGGAATGGCGCGCCCGTCGGTGCGCAGTATGGCACGATTTTGTTGGTTTTCGAGCTGAGCAAGGCGAAGTGGAAGATCGGGGTGTTGCCGCCGGGCTCCGAGAAGCTGAGCCGCTACACGGTTGATGGCGGCGATACGGCGGCGGTGGCGGCGCTGCTGGCCAAGGCGCGGTCGCAGGCGGGGGGATCGGCTCGGATCGTCAGCGCCTACGAAGCCGGCTACGACGGGTTCTGGCTGCACCGCTGGCTTAGCGACCAGGGGGTTGAGAACCGGGTGCTGGATTCGGCGAGCATCCAGGTGAACCGCCGGGCGCGGCGGGCCAAGACCGACAAGCTGGACCTGGGCCAGCTGATGCGGGTGCTGGCGGCGCTGGAGCGGGGCGAGCCGAAGGTCTGCAGCCTGGCGCGGGCGCCGTCGCCGGATCAGGAGGACGCGCGACGGCTGACGCGCGAGCGCCAGCGTCTGGTGTGCGAACGGGGCGGCCACACCAACCGCATCAAGGGTCTGCTGCACGCCCAGGGGGTGCGCGGGCTGGAGCCGCGGGAGAAAGGCTTCGCCAAGGCGCTGACGCGGGCGCGAACCGGCGATGGCCGGCCCTTGGGGCCGCAACTGCTGGCCGAGATCGGACGCGAACTGCAACGGCTGGCGCTGGCGAGCGCGCAGATCGGCGAACTGGAGGCCCAGGCCCGCGCGGTCCTGGCCGAGAGCCGCGCGGGCGAGACCCGGACGGACGAGGCCGGCGCGGCCAACGCCGCCAAGGTGGCGCAGCTGGCCTGGCTGAGGGGCATCGGCGAGACCAGCGCCTGGCCGCTGGTCAACGAGGTATTCTGGCGCCGCTTCGACAACCGCCGCCAGGTCGGCGGCTACTTCGGCCTGGACGGCACGCCCTACGACAGTGGCGCGAGCCGCAAGGAGCAGGGCATCAGCAAGGCGGGCAACCGCAGGGCCCGCACGCTCGCCATCGAGCTCGCCTGGCTGTGGCTCCGCCACCAGCCCGATAGCGACTTGAGCCGGTGGTTCTTCGCGCGTGTGGGCCAGACCAAGGGCCGCATCCGCAAGATCGCCCTGGTCGCCCTGGCCCGCAAACTGATGGTGGCGCTGTGGCGCTATCTGGAGACCGGCGTCGTTCCCAACGGCGCCGTGGTGAGCCCGGCGCGCGGCTGAGCCGCGGCGCCGGCGTTCGCCGGAACGGACGTGTGACCGTGCTCACCCTCTGGCCTGACCAAGCCGCTAGTGGAGATGGGTTCCCGTCCGTCCTGGGCCGCCCCCGTGCATGTGGGATCAGGGTACCGGGCCGGCCAAAGCCCGACCGGATATAAGGTGATGCTGGGCCTCTCCGCCCCGCAGACGCAAAAGCCCAGCGTTCCGGCCAACGTCATCGTCAGCTTCAAACAAGGCCCTTGACCAATGATCCCTCATATAAGGGTGAGGGATTACGGCCTCACCGATTCAAACTCTAATTTGCCGGGCGTTGGAAAGTCAGTTGCGCCCGCTCGTCGAGGTTCAAGGCGCCGTCCTAGGAGCGGGGTCCAGGGCTTCCGAAAAGCCCAGCAGCCGCACCTTGGGCCAGTCCACCTCGAACGACGAAACGGCCAGGTTCTCGCCGGCGAAGATGTGTTCGCCGCCATGGATGGGATGGGCGCCGCTCAGCCGGTACAGAAAGTCGATCACCTCGCCGTGGGTGATGGCCAGCACCCGATCGTGGCCGGCGCGGGAGGCCTCCTCCAGCCAGTCCTTGACCCGCTCAAGGTGTGCGCCGCGGCTCTCGCCTTGCGGGATGGCCGGCTCGGCCTCGAACCGCTGGAAGGCGTCGAAGGGCTCGCCGTAAAGGCTCTGGCATTCGTTCGGCGTCAGGCCCTGGAAGACGCCGAGCCCGCGCTCGGCGATGCGCGGCTCCAGCGTCCAATCGCGCAGACCGAGATGCTCGGCGGTCTCGATGCAACGGCGCATGGGACTGACATAAACGCGGTCGTAGGCCTCAGGCCCGATCGCCAGCGTCTTGAGCACCTCGACGGCGCTGGCGTCGATCGACTCGTCCTCGGAGTCGTTGAACCGGCCGGCCAGGTTGCTCGGCGTCACCCCGTGTCGGATGCAGTGCAGGATCATCCCGCCCTCCTCGGCCGCAAGCGGCGCGCTCATCTCATCGCTGCGGCCGAGCCTAGCATGGCTCGCAGATTGACAAGCACGGTTGGCCGATGGAGGTTTGCAGCCGGCTGATGCGGCCGGCCGCTTGCGCCCTTTTCGGGTTTGGTGAACGCATCGCGAGATCGGTCTTCGAGGCCTTTTGCCAGAAGGCGGCCGGGTCGGGAATGCAGGCGCCGACTAACTTTCCGCCTAGAGCAGAGGTCGATCATGCGCGATTTTCGCGACGCCAAGCTCATGGCCGCGAGCCTGAAAAAGGCTCTCGCCGCCCAGGGGCTTTCCCTCACCCACAGCCAGAGCCTGGAGGCCATCGCCAAGGCTTTTGCGATCGATAACTGGAACGTGCTCGCCGCCCAGATCGAGGCGGCGCGCCGGCCCAGGCCCGCCGGCGCCGCCTGGCGGCCCGGCGAGACGATCGTCGTCCGCCACGTCCAGGACGGCAAGGTCTGGTCCGCCAGCGCGGCGATCGTGGTCGAGGATCGGCCCATGCGTCTGGTGCTCTATACGCCGCTCGGCGCCGCCATGCAGGCCAGCCGCGTCGACTGGACGACCGGCCGGTTTGAAGGCCCGAACCCGCAGCGGCGTCATACGACCGACGCGCTGGTCATCCTGACCCCGGGCGCCGGCCATGCGGTCACGGCCATGTTCCACGGCGGCGGCGGGCCCTTCATCTGCTGGTACGTCGATCTGCAGGAGCCGTTTCGCCGCGTGCCCGATGGCATCGTCACCTGCGACCAGTCGCTGGACATCGTCATCGGCGAGGATCGCCGCTGGCGCTGGAAGGACGAAGACCACCTGGCCCGGAGCATCGAGCTGGGTTGGTATACACAGGCTCAGGCCGACGCCATCCGCCGCGAGGGCGAGGGCGTGATCGCGGCGCTGGAGCGTGGCGCGGCGCCGTTCAGCGGCGCGTGGCCCAGCTGGCGCGCCGACCCGGACTGGCCGGTCCCCGAGCTGCCCGACGACTGGGCCCGCGTGCCGGCCTACGGCTAGACGCCCATGACCGGCGTCGCGCCGCGCCGATAGCGCTTCAGGCCCAGGTGGAAGGCGCCCACGGCGATGGCGGCGTAGGCCGCCGCGGCCGCGACCACCACGGCCAGGGTCTCCAGGCTCGGGTGACGCAGCAACCGCACCGGGGTCAGCACAACGAAGCCGGCGGGCAGCAGGGTGTAGGCGATCAGCCTGCTCGCTCCGGAATAGATCGAACCCGGATAGGTCGAGACCAGGATGACGAACTCGGTCATGTCGCGCGCCAGGCTGCGCGCGCCGGAGATCCAGAAGGCCAGGCTGGCGAAGGTCACGGCCGCGGCGAGATAGACCACGAGCCCGCCG
>DASYAQ010000200.1:0-4862 GCA_036501225.1 Caulobacteraceae bacterium
CCTTCACCTGGGCGCACCCGGCCCACCTCTACCTGCGCCGGGCGCGGGCGGACGCGCAGCTGTTCGGGCCGCCGGCCTACTATCGCGAACGCTACATCCAGCAGCTGGGAGGCTGACCATGGACGACGCCGCACCCCTCGCGCCCGCCTCCGACGACCAGCTGCGCGACGAGGTCGCCGCCTGGCTGAAGGCCAATTGGGACCCGTCCATCCTGCGCAACCGCCAGGCTGGCGGCGAGAGCGTCTATCGCGCCTGGGTCGCCAAGGTGGTGGAGGCGCGCTGGGCCGCGCCGCGCTGGCCGGTGGAATGGTTCGGGCGCGGCCTCTCCAACGAACAGGCCCGCATCGTCGAGCGCGAGTTCGCCCGGGTCGGCGCGCCCGGAACCGGCCAGGACCGCACCCAGCTCTACGCCAACACCCTGCTCGCCAAGGGGACCGAGGTGCTGAAAGCCAGGCTGATCGGCCCGATCCTGCGCGGCGAGATCGTCATGTGCCTGCTCTATTCCGAGCCCGGCGCCGGGTCCGATCTCGCCGGGGTGCGCACGCGCGCCGAGCTGGTCGGCGACCACTATGTGGTCAACGGCCAGAAGGTCTGGACCTCGACGGCGGCCACCGCCGACTACGGCATGCTGATCGCCCGCACCAACTGGGACGTTCCCAAGCACGCGGGCCTCAGCTTCTTCTTCCTGCCGATGAAGCAGCCGGGGGTCGAGGTCCGCCCGCTGCGCCAGATCACCGACGAGAGCCATTTCAACGAGGTCTTCCTCACCGACGCCATCGTTCCGGCGGAGAACCTGCTCGGCGAACTGGGCCAGGGCTGGAGCGTCCTGCAGACGGCGCTGGCCTATGAGCGCTCGGTGATGGGCGAGGGCGCCCGCGGGCCGCGCTCGGGCGTGGCCGAGGCGACGGCCGAGGAGCCGCTGATCGCCCTGGCCCGCGAGGCCGGCCGCCTGGGCGACCCGGTGCTGCGCCAGGATATCGCCCGGGTGATCGCCTACAAGAAGCTGAACGCGCTGAACACCGCCCGCGCCAAGGCCGATCTCGCGCAAGGCACCTCCTCGCCGGTGATGAGCCTCGGCAAGCTGGCCATGTCGCGCATCCTGCACGAGGAGGCGCGCCTGCGCACCGCCATCCTGGGCGCCGGCAGCCTGCTCGAAGGCCCCGACCATCCGCGCGCCGAGGACGCCAACTTCCTGACTCTGAACGCCTATTTCACCTCGATCGGCGGCGGCACCGACCAGATCCAGCGCAACATCATCGGCGAGCGCGTGCTGGGCCTCCCCAAGGAGCCTGAGGTCGACCGCGACGTGCCCTTCCGCGAAGTGCGCGGCGGCTAAAGCTTCAGCAGCCGGCCGCTGGCGGCGACGCCGATCAGCATGACGACCAGGATCAAGAAGGCGGTCGGCAGGCCAGCCAGCCGGGCGACGAAGCCGATGGCGGCCGGGCCGACGAGGATGCCGGCATAGCCGAGGGAGGTGATGGCCGGCACGCCGACGCTCTGCGGCATGTCGGTCTGGCGCCCGACGCCGCTGAACAGGACCGGCACGATGTTCGAGCAGCCGGCGCCGACCAGGGCATAGCCGACCAGCGCGACTGGCCATGACCCCACAAGCGTCGCCAGCGCGAAGCCGGCCGCGGCGCAAAGGCCGCCGAAGAGGATGATGTTGGCGCCGCCGAACCGCTGCACGATCCGGTCGCCGGTCAGCCGGCCCAGGGTCATGGTCAGGGCGAAGGCGGCGTAGCCCAGGCCGGCATAGGCCTTGGCCATGCCGCGCACCGAGGAGAGAAAGACGGCGCTCCAGTCGAGGACAGAGCCCTCGGTCAGGAAGAGGATGAAGCAGAGCATGCCGAGGAACCAGACCACGCCGCGCGGAAAGGCGAAGGCCGGCCCTTCCGACTGGCTGCCATAGGGCAACAGGTGCGGGGCGGCGATGGCGAGGGTAACCAGGCACAGGGCGGCGACGACGGTCGCCGCAACCACGGGCGAGGCGCCGGCGCCGAGGAAGCCGGTCATCCCGACCGCGCCGGCGATGCCGCCGAGGCTGTAAAAGCCGTGGAAGCCCGACATCAGCGACCGGCCGCTCTGCCGCTCCACGATGATGGCCTGGATGTTGGCGGAAACGTCGACCGCGCCGACCGCCCCGCCGAAGATCGCCAGCGCAGCGACCAGCAGCGGCAGGCTGGACGCCCAGGCCAGCACCGGCAGGGTGAGGCAAAGCCCAAGTGAGGCCAAGACGATCACCCGCCGGCAGCCGAACCGCGAGGTGAGCGCGCCGGCCAGCGGCATGGTCACGATCGAGCCAACGCCGAGGCAGAGCAGCAAAAGGCCGAGCACCCCTTCGTCGATCCCGGTGCGCGCCTTCACGAACGGCACCAGCGGCGCCCAGGCCGCCGTGCTGAAGCCGACAATCAGAAAAACCAGGCGGGTCGAGAATGCGTCTCGAGCGGAGGTCGTGCTTCCGCTCGACGACATCAGGTTTTGCTCTCGTCCTCTAGTCGGCGCCGGCCAGCGCCGTCTCGGCCAGCGACTTGGCGGTGGGATAGTCGGCCTTGCCGTTGGCGGCGCGGATGGACTCGGTCGTCGCCACGATCCGCTTCGGCGTCTTGTAGCCGGCTAGGTGCTTGCGCACATGGGCGCGCAGGGCGGCCTCGTCGAGCGCATGGCCTTCGCTCAGGCGCACCACGCCGGTCACCGCCTGACCCCATTTCTCGTCGGGCAGGCCGACCACCAGGGCGTCCTCGATGGAGTCGTGGGTCTTCAGCGCCTCTTCGACCTCCTCGGGGAAGACCTTCTCGCCGGCGGTGTTGATGCAGGCGCTGCCGCGGCCGAGCAGGGTGAGCGTCCCGTCCGTCTCCACCAGGCACCAGTCGCCGGGAATGGAGTAGCGCACGCCGCGGACGGTGCGGAAGGTGCGCGCCGTCTTCTCTTCGTCCTTGTAATAGCCGACCGGATTGGGCGGGCCGATGGCCACCATGCCGGGGATGCCCGAACCGGGCTCGACGATATTGTCGTTCTCGTCGAACACCTTGCAGCGCTCGCCCAGCATGAACCGGGCGGTGGGCGCCGAGCCGCCCTTGGCCATCATCGACATGCCCATGCCGAGCGCCTCGGACGACGAGAAGCCGTCGGACAGCATGGCGCCGGGCATGTGCTCCAGCAGGCCGGTCTTGACCTCCAGGCTCCACATCACGCCTGAGGAGACGATCACGGCTATGCTGGAGACGTCGTACTTGCCGGGCGCGGCGTTCAGCGCGTTCAGGATCGGCTTGCCGAACGAGTCGCCGACGATCACCAGGGTCTGCGGCTTGTGCGCGTCGATGGCGCGCAGCAGCTCCTCGGCGTCGAAGGCGCCGCTTTCCAACAGGATGACGCAGCCGCCGGCCATCATCGTGCCCATGGAGGTCAGGAGGCCCGTGCCGTGCATCAGCGGCGGCGCCGGCAGGATGCGGCCGCCGGGGCCGTTCTTGCGGGTCAGTTCGGTCAGCTCGGCCGCCGTTTCCGGCACCGGCATCCCCATGCGCCGGGCCTGGGCGGTGGTGATCTCGCGCAGGTCCTCGTGCGCCCACATCACGCCCTTGGGCATGCCGGTGGTGCCCCCGGTATAGATGAAAAACTGGTCCTCGCCCGAGCGTTGGATATCCAGCGGCCCGCCATTGCCCTCGGCGGCCAGGTCCTCGAACCGCTCGGCGAAGGGGGCGACCTTGCCGTCGGGGCTGACCTCGATCCAGTTCTTCACGTTCGGCAGGCGCGGTCGGATCTCGGCGACGGCGTCGCGGAATTCCGACGAATAGACCACCGTCTGGGCGTCGGCATTGTCGAAAATGTACCAGACCTCCTCCGGCGTGTAGCGATAGTTGACGTTGACGTGGGTCAGCCGCGCCTTCCAGCCGGCGGCCAGCGCCATCAGATATTCCGGGCGGTTGCGCATATACATGGCGATCTTGTCGCCGGGCCTGGCGCCGCGGGCGATCAGGCCGCGCGCCATGCTGTTGCTGGCCCGGTTGGCCTCGCCCCAGTTGATCACCCGGTCGCCGTGGATGAAGGCCGGCGCGTCCGGCGGCACGGCCAGGGCCACCGCGTCGAGAATGTCTCCGAAATTCGAAAGCATCGTTCCAAACGTTCCTCTTGTGGCCGCCCGAACAGGCGACGCTTTGCGCGCAAAGTCCAACATGACAGCGCCCGGTTCAAGACGCGATACACGCGTCCATGCTGGCTCCGGCGGGAGGCGACTCCCCAAGACCTCTCCCGGAGGGAGAGGGAGGGGCCCGCGCGCGCAAGCGCAGCGGGACGGTGAGGGGTTACAGCCTCGATGGGCAGGCGCAGCGGACTTCGGATAAGCTGCTGAATTGAGAGCTTGAATCGGTGAGGGCGTAACCCCTCACCCTCCCATTCGCTTCGCTCTGGGCCCCTCCCTCTCCCGCTGGGAGAGGTTTGAAGGGGGCGCTGGTTTTCGCGCGGCTGGGCGCCTATCGTGGCCGCAAAAGACCAGTGGGAGGACGCGCGTTGGACTTCAAGGACATCATCTACGCCGTCGACGGCCCGATCGGCGTCATCACGCTGAACCGGCCGGCCTATCGCAACGCCCAGGGCTATCGGATGCTGGACGAGATCGACCTGGCCTTCGGTCTGGCCAAGGCGGACTCGGATGTGCGGGTGGTGATCGTGCGCGGCGCGGGCGGCGTCTTCTCGACCGGCCACGACCTGGGCACGCCGGAAGGGATCGAGTACCGCGAAGCCCTCGGCGCCCAGCCGGGGATCGAGCGCTACGACCAGTTCAAGCGCTACAATCTCGACCTGCTGCTGGCCTGGCGCAACTTTCCCAAGCCGACCATCGCCATGGTCGAGGGCTACTGCATCTATGC
>DASYAQ010000201.1:0-8550 GCA_036501225.1 Caulobacteraceae bacterium
CGATGGAGACGGCGATGTCGGACGTGGCGACGAAAACGGCGGCGACGGTGATCCGCCTGCATCCGAACGACAATGTGGTCGTCGCCGCCGCGCGTATTCCCGCCGCCGCCGTGGTGGCCAGCGAGGCCGTCACCAGCCTGGAAGCGGTCCCGTTTGGCCATAAGCTCGCCACCCGTTTCATCGCCGCCGGCCAGCCGGTGCTGAAATACGGCCAGGCGATCGGGGTCGCGACCCGGGATATTCCGGCCGGCGCGCACGTGCATGTGCAGAACCTCGACGTCTCCGACCTGCGGCTGGCGGCCGAGGCGACGACCCACGCGCCGCGCAACGAGCCGCCACGGCGGTTCATGGGCTTCCGCCGCGCCGACGGACGGGTGGGGACGCGCAACTATGTCGGGGTGCTGACCTCGGTGAACTGCTCGGCGACGGTGGCGCGGCTGATCGCCGATGCGGCGGATCGCTCCGGCCTGCTGGACGACTATCCCAATGTCGATGGCGTCATCCCGATCACCCACACCTCGGGCTGCGGCATGGCCGGGGACGGCGAGGGGTTCGACATGCTGCGCCGCACACTCTGGGGCACGGCGGCCAACCCGAACTTCGGCGGCATGCTGCTGGTCGGCCTGGGCTGCGAGGTGATCCAGACCGGACGCTTCGCCAAGGACTATGGCCTGGCTGGCCGCGACGACTTCCAGGCCTTCACCATCCAGGACGTCGGCGGCACACGCAAAGCGGTCGAACAGGGACTGCAACGGCTGAAAGAACTGCTGCCGCTGGCTGACGCCCACAAACGCAGCGAAGTCCCGGCCAGCGAGATCGTGCTCGGCCTGCAGTGCGGCGGCTCGGACGGCTGGTCGGGCGTCACCTCCAACCCGGCGCTCGGCGACGCCTGCGACCGGCTGACCGCGCTCGGCGCGACGGTGATCCTGTCGGAGACACCGGAGATCTATGGCGCCGAACACCTGCTCTACGCCCGCTCGGTGTCGCCGGAGGTCACGGCGAAACTGCGGGCGCGGCTGGACTGGTGGGAGCACTACACAACGATCCACGGCGCCGAGATGAACAACAATCCATCGCCCGGCAACAAGGCCGGCGGCCTGACCACCATCCTGGAAAAGTCGCTGGGCGCGGTGGCCAAGAGCGGCGCCTCGCCGCTGGTCGACGTGATCGAATATGCCGAGCCGCTGCGCACGCGGGGCCTGGTCTTCATGGACTCGCCCGGCTTCGACCCCTGTTCGGCCACCGGCCAGGTCGCCTCGGGCGCCAATATGATCGCCTTCACCACCGGCCGCGGCTCGGCCTTCGGCTGCAAGCCGTCGCCCTCGATCAAGCTCTCGTCCAATACCGAGATCTACGAGCGGATGAGCGAGGACATCGACATCGATTGCGGCGGCATCGCCAATGGCAAGGCGACTATCGCCGGCAAGGGCGAGGAGATCCTGGATTACCTGCTCGACATCGCCTCGGGCCGGCAAAGCAAGAGCGAGGCCCTGGGCTATGGCGGCGCCGAGTTCGTGCCGTGGCTGATCGGCGCGGTGATGTAGGGCTTGATCGGGTTCGGCGAGCATGGTTGCTCATTCCTGATCATATTCGATCATCACGCCACGAGCGCCACCCAGAAACCCCGGGGAGATTGCATGACCGAGATGCTGCGGCCGCCTTTCGTCTGGACCCCGCATCAGGAGATCGATCCCGCCGGCGGCCGGCGCGTCTATCTCGGCGAGCGCGCCCGTCCGTTCGAAAAGAACCGCTGGTTCCTGTTCCGCAAGGTCGTGGACCTCGCGGCCGCGCCCGAGGCCGCCGGGGTCTCGATCACCGTCGATGGCCGCTACGTCCTCCATGTCAACGGCCGCCAGATCGGCCGCGGGCCGGTGCGGTGCAGTCCGCTCTTCCAGCGCTATGACGAGTACGACCTGACCGAGGCGCTTTCGGCTGGGCCCAACGTCCTGGCCGTCCTGGTCCACACCTATGGCCGCGACACCGCCTTTTACGAGACCGTCAAGGGCATGTGGCAGCCGACCTTCGGCGATGGCGGCCTGTGGATGGACGGGACGGCCGAGGCGGGCGGCGAGACCATCGCGCTCAGCACCGAGGCGGGCTGGCGCTGCATCCAGTCCGACGCCTGGACCCAGGACGTGCCGCAGTCGAACCACTCGCTCGGCTTCATCGAGGATCTCGACGCGGCCAGGCTCCCGGAGGGCTGGACCGGCGCGGCGTTCGACGATTCCGCCTGGGACGCCGCGCGGCCGCTGGTGTTCGGCGGTGGCGGCCCGGAGTCCCACTACGGCGGGATGATGACCGTGCCGTTCCCGACTCTCCTGCCGCGCGGCATTCCCATGCTCGAGGAGCGGCTCGAGCCGGCCAGGCGCATTCACTGGGTGAAGGGCCTCGCGGCCGAGCCCGAGCTGCCGTTCTTCCGGCGAAGCTACGACGAGGCCCTGGTCGAGGCGCCCGCCGGCGCCGTCAGCCGGGCGGACGATCTGCTGAAGCCCGCGGGCGGGGCGGCGGTGGTGCGCACCGAACCCGGTCGTGACGTCTCGATCCTGCTCGACTTCGGGCGGCTGGTCACCGGCCGGCCGCGCATCGAGATCGAGGCCCGCGGCGGCGAGATCGTCGAGATCGCCTGCGCCGAAAGCCTGCCAGGCGAATGGGGACCCGAGGGCCTGCCCGCCGACGCGCGGATCAAGCCCAGGCCCCGGCTGGGACAGGATCTGCACCTCTGCCGCTATCGCGCCCAGGCCGGCGTGCAGACCTTCGAGCGCTTCGAATGGTGCGCCATCCGCTGGATGCAGCTGACCATCCGCGAGGCGCCGGAGGGTCTGGTCATCCGAGGCCTGAGCGCCAACCTGGCCAACTATCCGGTCGAGACCCGCGGGCGTTTCCAGTCCTCGGACGATTTCCTCAACACGCTGTGGTCGACCGGCGCCTATACGCTGCGCCAGTGCATGCATGACGCCTGGGAGGACTGCCCGAGCCGCGAACAGCGCCAGTGGCTGGGCGATGTGACGGTGGAGAACCTGGTCGGCCACGCCGCCTTCGGCCCCTGCATCACGCCGCTGAACGCCAAGTACCTGGCCCAGGTGGCGGAGAGCCAGCGGCCGGACGGCCTGACCCAGATGTTCGCGCCCGGCGACCATGGGACCAACGGCCTCCTGATCCCCGACTGGACGCTGCAGTGGATCCTGACCGCCGGCGACCACCTCGACTATACCGGCGACCTGGAGACCATCGAGACGATCTTCCCATCGATCCTCAAAGCCCTGGCCTGGTTCGAGCGGCTGATCGGGCCGTCGGGCCTGGTCGCCGACATGCCCTATTGGCACTTCATGGACTGGGCCGGGGTCGGTCGCGAAGGCGAAGCCGGCGCGTTGAACGCCCAGCTGGCCGGGTCCTTCCGCGTCGCCGCCAGGCTGGCGCGCGCGCTGGGCTGGGAGCGGGCGGCCGAGCGTTGCGCGGCGCGGGCGCACTCGCTCGCCGCCGCGCTGAATCAGCGGCACTGGGACGACCGGCGCGGGGCCTATGTCGACATCGTCGATCCGGTCACCGGCGCCCAGGACCCGCGCATGTCGCAGCACGCCAACGCCGCCATGGCGCTGTGGGGCGCGGCGCCGGCGGACCGGATCCGCCGGGCGCTGGACCGCATCAGCGACTCCAGCCGGCTGACCTTCACGCCGGGGCCGCCGATCGCGCCGCACGGCCAGGCGCTGGAGCCCGAGAACGGCGTGGTGCTGGCCAACACCTTCTACAGCCACTTCGTCTATGAGGCGCTTGGCCAGCACGGCCGCTTCGGCGAGGCGCTGCGGCTGATGCGGGAGCGGTTCGGGCCGATGCTGGCGCGCGGCGCGACCACGCTCTGGGAAAGCTTCGAACCCACCGCCAGCCTTTGCCACGGCTTCTCCGCCTCGCCGACCCACCAGTTGTCGCGGCGCATGCTTGGCGTCTCGCCGGGCCAGCCTGGGTTCGCCGAGATCGACGTCGCGCCCGACCTGGCCGGGTTGGATCACGCCGAGGGCGTGGTCCCGACCGCGCGCGGCGATGTCGAGGTCAGGCTGGAGCGCGACGGCGACGGTTTTGTCGCCCAGGTGCGCACCCCCGCCGGCGTGCCGATGCAGCTGCGCGCTGCCCCGGGGTTGAGCGCCGCCGGGCCGGCCAAGGCCACGGGCGTCGGCGCCTGGGAAGCCCGCTTCATACGCGGTGGTTGAAACCGCCCCGCCGCCGGCCCTATCCTCACCGGCAAAGACGAGAAGACAGAGCGGGCCAGCGGAAAAGTGCGAAGCGGTTTTCCGCCCGCAACCCGCTCTAACTCTTGGGAATCGATCACGTTCATGATTTTGGATTGTTTCAATCCAAAATCATCGTGATCTAGGAGGACGTCCAATGGCTTACGTGCAGGACCAGATCGTTCACGACGCCGATTCCCACCTGATGGAGTTGCCGGACGTCCTCGACCCCTATTTCGAGGCGCGCATGCTGGCCCGCTACCACGCCCTGCCGATCTACAGGCACAAGCTGGGCAAGCCCGGCTGGGCCGAGGCCGCGCGCCGCCAGCACCAGGACCCGGATTTCCGCGCCGGGGCAGAGGAAAATATCCTGCTGCGCAAGAACCAGGCGGCGCTGGGCGCCTTCATCCCGGCCGACCGGCCGCGCGCCATCGACTACCTGGGTTTCGCCAGCCAGCTTGTCTTCACCACCTTCTGCCTGGGCAACTTCCAGCTCGAATACGGCGACGATGTCGAGTTGGCCTATGCCGCCGCCACCGCCCACAACCGGATGATGACCGACTTCTGCTCCGTCGATCGGCGGCTGCTCGCCACCGGCTATGTGCCGCTGATGGACTTCGAGCGCGCCGCCCGGGCGACGAAGGAGGCGATCGAACTCGGCGCCAAGGCCATCCTGATCGCCTCGCGCTGCCCGAAAGGCCATTCGCCCAGCCACACCGGTTTCGATCCGGTCTGGGCTCAGGCGCAGGAAGCCGGCCTGCCGATCCTGTTCCACGTCGGCGGCGAGGAGAAGCTCAACCCCGACTATTTCGAAAACGGCCTGCCGCGGGTGAAGGACTTCCACGGCGGCGAGGAGAACTTCACCTCGGTCTCCTTCATGCCCATCCCCAATTCGGTGATGCAGACCCTGGCCTGTCTGATCATCGACGGGGTGATGGACCGCTTTCCGAACCTGAAGTTCGGGGCCATCGAACTGGGCGCCTCCTGGGTCCCGAGCTGGATGCGGTTCATGGATTCATCGCACCAGGCCTTCTACAAGAACGAGGAGCGGCTGCACCGGCTCACGGCCCCGCCCAGCGAGATCGTGCGGCGCCAGGTGCGCGTCACCCCCTATCCGCACGAGGACGCCGGCTGGATCATCGCCAATTCCGGCGACGACATCTGCCTGTTCTCGTCAGACTTCCCGCACGTCGAAGGCGGCCGCAATCCGCTGAAGCGCTTCAACGATTCCCTGGCCGCCACGCCGAAGGCGGCCGTGGACCGCTTCTACCGCGAGAACTTCATCGACCTGATGGGCGAGGGTCTGGCGGCGGACCTGAGGCGGCCGGCGCATCTGGTCGCGGCTTAGTCGGGCCGGACATTGCTCCAGCCAGCTGTCGATGATATACATTTCTGGGTGTATATCATGTAGGTGACGGATGCAGGTTTCCAAGTGGGGCAACAGTCTGGCGATCCGGCTGCCCAAGGCTGTGGTCACCGCGTTGGCGCTCAAAGAGGGCGACGAGATCGAAGTGCGCGTGACGGGCGACCGGCGGTTCGAAGTCGCGCCGGGCCCTAACCGGGAGGACGCACTTCAGCGGATACGCAATCTTCGTCGACGGCTGCCAGGCGGCTTCTACTTCGACCGCGACGACGCGCATGACCGCTGAGGCGTTCCTCGACACCAATATCCTCATCTACGCCTTCGCTGAGGACGACGTCCGCGCCGAAATCGCGGAGAGGCTGCTCGCCGCGGGTGGGGCGGTCAGCGTGCAGGTTCTGAACGAGTTCGTCGCCGTCGCTCGTCGCAAGTTCGAGATGCCATGGCCCGATGTGACTGACGCGCTGGACGCGATCCGGCAGCTGTGCGGCGAGGCGCTCCCTTTGACGGCTGCGATTCACGACGCCGCTGTCGACATCGCGCGCCGCCATGGCTACCGGATCTATGACGCGATGATCGTTGCGACCGCGATGCATAATGGCTGTGCGACGCTCTACTCCGAGGATATGCAGGACGGCCGCCGGTTTGACCTGAGGATCACAATCAAAAATCCCTTTGCCGCCACGAGCTCTGGGGCGTGAGTTCCGAATCCCTCGGCGAGTACGACTTCATCATCATTGGCGCGGGCTCGGCGGGGTGCGTGCTGGCCAATCGGCTGAGCGCCGATCCGCGGGCCCGGGTGCTGCTGCTCGAGGCCGGGGGGCATGACCGGCTGTTCTGGGTGCATGTGCCGATCGGCTATCTCTATACCCAAGGCAAGCCGCGCACCGACTGGTGCTTCTCGACCGTCGAGGAGGCCGGGCTGGGCGGCCGGGTGCTGAACTATCCGCGCGGCAAGCTGCTCGGCGGCTCGTCCTCGATCAACGGCATGATCTATATGCGCGGCCAGGCGGCCGACTACGACCATTGGCGCCAGCTCGGCCTGACGGGCTGGGGCTGGGACGACGTCGTGCCGCTGTTCCGTCGCTCCGAGGACTATTACGCCGGCGCCGACGCGATGCATGGCCTCGGCGGGCCGCTGAAGGTCAATCGCCAGCGGCTAAGCTGGCCGATCCTCGACGCCTTCGCCGAGGCGGCGGCGCAATGCGGCATCCCGAAGACCGCCGATTTCAACCGCGGCGACAATTTCGGCAGCGCCCTGTTCGACGTCAACCAGCACGGCGGCCTGCGCTGGAGCGCGGCGCGCGGGTTTTTGCGGCCGGTCATCAAGCGCCCGAACCTGAGGGTGGTGACCGGCGCGCAGGCCGAGTGTGTCCTGCTGGACCGGGGCCGGGCGCGCGGGGTGCGCCTCCGCCTGAACGGCCGCGTCGTCGAGGCCAACGCCAGGGCCGAGGTGATCCTGGCCGCCGGCGCGATCGGATCGCCGCACCTGTTGCAGCTGAGCGGCATCGGGCCTGGCGCGCTCCTGCGGCGCCATGGCGTGGCGGTTGTGCGGGATGCCCCCGGCGTCGGGGCCAATCTGCAGGACCATCTGCAGATCCGCGCGGTCTACAAGACCTCCGGCGGCACGCTGAACAGCCGCGCCGCGAGCCTGTTCGGCAAGGCGATGATCGGGCTGGAATATGGCATCTTCCGCACCGGCCCGATGTCCATGGCCCCCAGCCAGCTCGGCATGTTCGCCTATTCGTCCGACCGGCACGCGACGCCGAACCTGGAATATCACGTCCAGCCGCTCAGCCTCGACGCCTTCGGCGAGCCGCTGCACGAATTCGACGCGCTCACCGCCTCGGTGTGCAACATCCGGCCGCGCAGCCGGGGCGAGGTGACCCTGCTCAGTCCCGACCCGACCACGCCGCCGGCCATCCGGCCCAACTATCTGGCCGACCCGGCCGACCAGGATGTGGCGCTGGAGGCCATCGCGCTCACCCGGCGCATCTGCGCCGCGCCAGGCCTGGCCGATTATCAGCCGGATGAGTACCGTCCAGGGGCGGGAGTGACCGATCAGGCCGAGCTGCTGGCCGCCATCGGCCGCATCGCCACCACCATCTTCCACCCGGTCGGCACCTGCCGCATGGGCGTCGACGACGAGGCGGTGGTGGACGGCGCGCTCAGGGTGCGGGGCTTCGAGGGCCTGCGCGTCGCCGACGCCTCGGTGATGCCGACTATCACCTCCGGCAACACCAACGCGCCGACGGTGATGATCGCGGAAAAGGCGGCTGAGATGATCCTGGGCGCCGTCCCAGTCTGAACGCCGTTCACATAAGACTTGCGAGCTTCCCCTCGTCGCGGCATCCTCTCGTCTCGCCCCAGGAGCGCGCACGATGGCCGACGGAAACATCACCAAGGACAAGATGTATGGCGCGGTGGCGCCGGACGACTTCGAGTCCATGCTGGAGCTGGACCGCTACAACGCGCGCTCGACCGCCTTCGACAAGATCATCTCGGCCACCCACGATCATTTCTGGGACCCGCTCGACAAGAAGTACATCGACTTCGACGAGCCCTTCGACATGGAAAACACCGCCATGGTTCCGGAGGAGCAGAACGGCATATTGAAGTTGCCTTACGTGGCCGAGAAGCTGGCCGATCCGAAGGAAAAGGTCCGCTTCATCAACTACATGCAGCTGTGGAACTTCTCGTCCATCCTGCACGGCGAACAGGGCGCGCTGAACCTGTCGGCCTCGCTCTGCCACGTGCTCTATGACCAGGGGGCGCAGGAATACGCCGCCAACCAGATCCGCGAAGAAGCCCGCCACGTCACCGCCTTCGCCAAGTACATCAAGTCGCGCTGGGGCCGGCCGGTGCCGTGCGGCGCGGCGCTGAAGGCGCTCCTGGTCGAGATCATCGAGGCGCCGGAGGTCTATAAGAAGATCATCGGCATGCAGATGCTGGTGGAGGGCCTGGCCATGG
>DASYAQ010000202.1:0-4016 GCA_036501225.1 Caulobacteraceae bacterium
CAGGCTCGCGCCGCCGCCCGCGCGGCCAATCTGAGCCCAGCCGAAGCCCGGGCCGGCAAGGGACGCAAGCCCGACAACCGCGGCATGTTCGGCGGCCTTGGCCGCAAGCCCGAACCGAAGAAGCGCCGCGGCGGCTCGACCCTGACCACCGCCCTCTTTGTCTCCGGCGGCGCCGCCGCCTTGGCCGTCGCCCTGGTCGGCTACGAGATCGTGCTGCAAAAGCCCGGCGGCGCGCTGCCCAACCGGGTGGCCGACGCCATGGGCCTCGGCGCGTTCAAATCCCCCGTCAACGGCGAAAAGCCGGGACCCGGCGAAGGCGGCCAGCCGCTGGCCGCGGTGGCGCTGGCGCCGACCCCCGCCGGGCCCGCCGCCGCCGGGCCGGCGCCCACCGCGGCGCAGAACGAAGCCGGCGCCGAAATCTATGCCGACGGCGTTCGCCGGGTGGAGGCGAAGGACAATTCCGGCGTCGACGTCATCAAGAAGGCGGCCAATCTCGGCTACGCCCCGGCCCAGTTCTACCTGGCCAAGCTGTATGAGGCCGGCGGCGCCGGGGTGAAGAAGGACCTCGATCAGGCGCGGGTCTGGACCCAACGCGCCGCCGACGGCGGCGACCAGAAGGCCATGCACAACCTGGCCCTCTATTATTTCGAGGGCACGGGCGGGCCGAAGAACACCACGCTGGCGGCCCAATGGTTCCATCGCGCGGCGGATCTCGGCCTGGTCGACAGCCAGTACAATCTGGCCCGCCTCTACGAGGAAGGCTTCGGCGTCAGCCAGAACCCGGCCGAGGCCTACAAGTGGTACCTGATCGCCGCCCGCGCCGGCGACGCGGAATCGCGCACCTCGGCCCAGCGGCTGAAGAGCCAGCTGTCGCCGGAGGCCCAGGCTGCCGCCGAGCGCGCCGCCGCCGGCTTCCAGGCGCAAGGCCCCGCGCCGACTCAGCTCGCCCAGGCCACGGTGACCGCCGGCGGCTCCGCCGACATCACCACCGCCCAGCGCGGCCTCTCGCGGCTGGGCTACTACCAGGGCCCCTATGACGGGGTGAACTCGCCGGCGCTGAGCCTGGCCATCGCCGCCTACCAGCGCGACCAGGGCCTGCCGTCGACTGGCCAGCTCGATGGAACGGTGGTCCAGCGGCTGACGGCGGCGGCGCAGTAGGCCTCGGCGGAAGCCCTAAAGCGGCCGCACGCTCAGGCTCTCCATCACATAGGGCGCGTATTTGAAATCGCGGATCGCGGCGATGCGGCCGTCGGTCCAATCGAGAAAGACGACCCACCGGGTGGCGCCGGAGGCGTCGGCCGGGTCGCCACCCAGCAGGGCCGGGCGGCCATCCGCCATACCGGCGGTGAACCGCCAGTCCGACACCCCTTCGTAGCGGCTGAAATAGACCGAGACGTCCTTGCGGCCAGCGAGCTTGGTGCGGCTGACCAGGTCGAGCCGCACATCCTCGGCCAGCAGGTCGCGCAGAGCATCGAAATCGCGGGCGTTGAAGCGGTCGGCATAGGCCTTCAATCGGTCCCGCTCGGCCTCGGCCAGGCGAGGCGGCCGGTCGTCCGGATCGGCGGCCAGGGTCTTCAGCCGCGCGCGGGCCCGGTGCAGAGCGGCCTTCACGGCGGCCAGGCTGACGCCGAGGATCTCGACAGTCTCGGCGAGCGAATAGCCAAGCACATCCATCAGCACGACGCTGGAGCGCTGCGCGGCAGGCAGATGCATGAAGGCCGCCAGGCCGGCGGTGGCGGCCACCCGCGCATCGGCCGCGCCCGCGGGATCCGCCATCCCCGCCAGGTCGAAGGCGGCGAGCGGAACCTGGCGCTTGCGAAGGCGAAGAGCGTCCAGCGCCGTGTTGTGGGCGATGCGGAAGAGCCAGTTCTCCGGCCGTTCGACGCCACCGCCGGTCGGATAGGCGGCCGCCGCCTTGGCCAGCGCCTCCTGCACCACGTCCTCGCCGTCGACCGCCGATCCGACCATGCGGGCGCAATAGCGGTGCAGGCGCGGGCGCAACTCGGCCATCAGCCGATCGAGCGACGCCGGCTCCGCGTATCCGTCCGCCATGTCCGCTCCTTCTCGCGCCCAATCTTAAGACGCCCGCCGGCGGCCAAAGGATTCGGCGCGTGAAAAATTTCGACACGCTCGAATCTTTTCCGTCCACCCTGGCGTCCTGGCTTCTACCGGCGCCTGACCGAGCGCCTTTCAGACGAGGAAGACGAACATGCAGAGAGTGACACTGGTGCGTTACACGGCCAAGCCGGACCGCGCCGCCGAGAACGAAGCCCTGTCCCGCGCCGTCTTCGCCGAGCTGAAGGCCGCCGCGCCGGCGCATGTGACCTATGCCCTGTTCCGGAGCGGGCTGGAATTCGTCCACCTGTTCGTCAATGCCGAGGCGGAGGACGCCAGCCCGCTGACCGAGCTCAAGAGCTTCAAGACCTATTCGAAGGATGTCGCCGAACGCTGCGAGGCGCCGCCGGAGGTGACCCGCTTCGCCCTCACCCTGCTGGAGTCGTATGGATTGAACTAGGCCGTGGCTCCGTGAACCTCCAGACCAGCACCCAGAGCCCGTATGAAAGGCCGACCATGACAAGGCCGTCGACCAACTGACCGTCAGAGGTCAGAGCGGTCAGGGCGACGGCGCAGTTCGCCAGCGCCAGGACCGACACCAGGCCGGCGACGATCCGCGCCCAGGCCGCGGAAGCCTTCAGACCACGGCCGGTCAGGTAGAGCAGGACGGCGAACAGGGTGGCGGCCAGGGCGAAGATCGCCAGCCCGACCAGGATGCTGGTGGCCAGCATGTCCATGAACGAGAACACGTTGCCCACGGCGTGCGCGCCGTTCTGCAGCGCTCCGGCCGGTCCGTAGGTCTTGACACTGAGATAGGGCGAATTGTCCCGCGGCGGACCGCTGCCGAAGATGAACGCCCCGGCGACGAAACCCAGCGTCGCCAGCAAGGACGGCACGCCGATCACCCCGCCGGCGATCCGGAAGGCCCCAGCGACGATCAGGCGATGGCGAGGCAGCGCGAACCTCCGGGTGCGAATACGGCGACGACGGTATAGCTCGTTTAGGGCCGCGAGCTCATTTTCATCCACTCATTCCCGCGAAGGCGACGATGAAGGGTGATGGGGTCAGTCGCCGACCAGCCGGCGCCAGCCGATGGGTTGGGCGTGGCGGGGGCCAAGGGTCACGGCCAGCGGCGGGGCGGCGAACAGGGTTGCGAAGGCGCGGTCGCGGATGTTGAGGCCGCCGGCATAGGCCCCGAAGGCGGGCAGCACGATGCGCTGGCCGTCGGTGACGAAGCACGGGCGGCGCACCGTGCGGCCGGGCCCACTGACCCGGGCGCAAGGGTGCAGGTGGCCCGCCGCCTCGCCGGTTTGCGGACCGGATCGCGGCTCGTGGCGCAGGGTCAGGCCTTCCAGGCGCGCCTCGTCGACCACCTCGCCCGGCAGATCCCTCGGGCCGTCGGCGTCGTGATTGCCGACCACCCAGACCAGGGTGCGGCCACCGGCGAGCGCGATCAGGATGTCGGCGTAAGGTCGCGCCATCCGGTCTTCGCCGCCGCCGTCGTGGAAGCTGTCGCCCAGGAAGACGATTATGCCCGGCTGCAGCGCCTCGACCTCGGCCGCCAGCCGGCGCAGCGTCTCGCCGGTGTCGTAGGGCGGCAGCATCTGGCCGCGCGCGGCATAGGCCGAGCCCTTCTCGAAGTGCAGGTCGGCCACCACCAGGGCCCTGACCGCCGCCAGCCAGAGCGCGCCGGTGGCCCGCAACAAGGCCTCGACAGCGCCGACGCGCACGGCGAGGCCGCCGCAAGGGGAGCGGGCGAAGGCTGTGGCGCTCATGCGGTCGCCTCGGCGATGAGGGTCTCGGCGGCGTCGGCCAGGATCATCTCGCCGGCCGAACCGGGCGAGCGCTGCTTGCCGATTTCCAGCAGCATCGGCACCGAAAAGGGCGACAGGCGCTCCAGCGGGCTGTGGCGGATGCGGCCCTTGATGCGGACCAGCAGCTGCCCCAGCCGCGCCACGTCG
>DASYAQ010000203.1:0-1618 GCA_036501225.1 Caulobacteraceae bacterium
GCTGAATTTCAGCCTCAACAACCTGACCCTGATGGCGCTGACCATCGCCACCGGCTTCGTGGTCGACGACGCCATCGTCATGATCGAGAACATCTCCCGCTACATCGAGGCGGGGGAAAGGCCGCTGGACGCGGCGCTGAAGGGCGCCGAACAGATCGGCTTCACCATCATTTCGCTGACCGTGTCGCTGATCGCGGTGCTGATCCCGCTGCTGTTCATGGGCGACGTGGTCGGGCGGCTGTTCCGCCAGTTCGCCATCACCCTGGCGGTGACCATCGTCATCTCGGCCATCGTCTCGCTCACCCTGGTGCCGACGCTCTCGGCCCGCTGGCTGAAGCCGCCGGACGAGGAGGCGCGCGAGACCGCGTTCGGCCGCCGCGCCCGCAAGCTTTTCGCCGACGTGCTGGACCGCTATGACCGCGGCCTGGTCTGGGTGCTGGACCGCCAGACCGCGACCCTGATCGTCGCCATCGCCACCCTGGTGCTGACCGCCATCCTCTATGTGGTCATCCCAAAGGGTCTGTTTCCCACCCAGGACACCGGCGTCATCCAGGGGGTTACCGAGGCTTCCCAGACCATTTCCTACGGCCGCATGGCCGCCATCCAGGAGCAGCTGGCCGGCGCGCTTTTGAAGGACAGCGACGTCGCCTCGATCTCGTCCTACGTCGGAGTCGACGGCACCAACAACACGCTGAACGCCGGCCGCATGCTGATCAACATCGTCCCGCGCGGCCAGCGAAGCGGCGCGCAGGACAACATTCTCGAGGATCTGCGCAAGCGCGCCCGCACCGTCGCCGGCGTCACCCTCTACCTGCAGCCGGTGCAGGACCTGACCATCGATTCCAATGTCGGACCGACTCAGTACGAGTTCGCCCTGCAGGGCTCGAACCAGGACGAGATCAATCTCTGGGCCGGCAAGCTGGTCGCCAAGCTGGCCGATGTCGCGCAGGTCTCGAACGTCTCCGCCGACGTGCAGAGCCAGGGTCTGGCCGCCTCGATCAATATCGACCGCGCCACCGCGGCCAGGCTGGGGGTGACGGCCGAGACGGTCGACGAGGCGCTCTACGACGCCTACGGCCAGCGGATCATCTCGACCATCTTCACCCAATCGAACCAGTACCGGGTGATCCTCGAGGCCGATCCGGCCACCCAGCAGGACCCCGGTTCACTGGCCCAGATCTACGTGCCGACCAGCGGCGGCGGCTCGGCGTCGCTGTCCAGCTTCGCCACCATCTCGATCGCGCCGGCGCCGCTGCAGGTGAACCACGTGGCGCAGTTCCCGGCCGCCAACCTGTCCTTCGACACCGCGCCGAAAGTCGCGCTGGGCACGGCGGTCAAGTCGATCGTCAGGGCCGAGAAGGACATCGGCATGCCGGACGATATCACCACCGCCTTCCTGGGCGCGGCGCGCGCCTACCAGGCTTCGCTGAGCAACGAGCTGTGGCTGATCCTGGCGGCGATCGTCACCGTCTACATCGTGCTGGGCGTGCTCTATGAGAGCTACATCCACCCCGTGACCATCCTGTCGACCCTGCCCTCGGCCGGGGTCGGCGCCCTGCTGGCCCTGATGATCGCCGGACAGGACCTCGGCGTGATCGGCATCATCGGCATCATTCTC
>DASYAQ010000204.1:0-3129 GCA_036501225.1 Caulobacteraceae bacterium
CGTCACCAGCAGGCCATAGCCGAGCGCGCCGATCAGCCCGCCGATGACCATGGGAAAGCGCGAGCCGAAGCGGCCGATCAGCCAGCCGCTGACCAGGTTGGAGACGATGAAGGTCAGCGTCAGCGGCAGGATGGCCAGGCCGGCCTGCAGCGGCGACCAGCCGTGCGCGCCCTGCAGATAGAGCGCCAGCACGAAGAGCACGCCGTAATAGGAGAGGTTGACCGCCACGCCGAAGCCGACCGCGGCGTCGAAACCCGTGTTGTGGAAGAAATGCAGCGGCAGCATCGGCGCGCGCGACCGGTGCTCGACCGCGATAAAGCCCGCGGCGGCGGCGACGAACACAAGCCCCGCGCCGACGACCAGCGGGTGGCTGAGGCCCAGCGGCCGGGCCTCGATCACGCCGCCGACCAGGCCGAGCAAGGCCACGACGGCCAGCGCCTGGCCGGGCAGGTCCAGGCGGCGCTTCTCCGCATGGGCCGGCGGTACGGGCGCGAAGACCAGCGTCAGGAGCGCGCCGACCAGGCAGATCGGCAGGTTGACCCAGAAGATGCTGCGCCAGCCGAAGCTGGTCAGCAAAACCCCGCCGATCACCGGCCCGATCCCGATCGACATGCCGCTGGCCGCCGTCCAGATGCCGACCGCCCGCGCCCGCAGCCTGTCGTCATGTTTGGTGGCGAAGTTCAGCACCACCAGCGAATTGGGCACCATCAGCGCCGCCGCCGCGCCCTGGACGACGCGCGCGGCGATCAGGCTGCTGGCGTTGGGCGCGAGCGCGCAGGCCGCCGAGGCGAGGGCGAAGACGCCGAACCCGGCCAGATAGATCCGACGCGCGCCGATGAGGTCGCCAAGCACGCCGGCGCTGAGCAGCAGCACCGCGAAAGACAGCGTATAGGCGTCCACCACCCACTGCAGCTGGGCCGTGCCGCCGCCGAGGTCGCGGGACATGGCCGGCAGGGCGACGTTGACGATGGTCACGTCCAGCTGGACCACCATGAAGCCGAAACTGGCCGCGGCGATGATCCAGCCGGCGGCGGCGGTCTTGCCGGCGGTCTGGGATGGGGCTGAGGTCATGGCCTCCCTATGCGCCGGCTTCGGACGCGATCGTTTCAGCCGCGCGTGAACCGTGGATGCCGATCTGGGCAGCCCAAGGCGCCGCGCGGGGCCGGCCGCAAGACCGCTTGGTTTATGGCAATCTTATCCCATATTATCTTATGAACATAAACTACCATAAGATCGCCATAATATGGATCCTCGCCTAAATCCCTACGCTCCCGGCGCTGGGGCCCCGCCGCCGGAGTTGGCCGGCCGCGACGAGTTGATAGAGCGCGCCGCGATCGCGCTCGACCGGATTCGCGCCGGCAATTCGGCGCGCAGCTTCATCCTGCACGGCTTACGCGGAGTCGGTAAAACCGTGCTTTTGAATCGCATCCGGCTCGACGCCGAAGCGCGCGGTATCGTCAGTGTCAGGATCGAAGCGCCGGAGGAGCGGTCACTCCCGTCGCTGCTTGCGCCGGCCCTGCGCGGGACGCTTCTACGCCTCAACCGCGGAGACGCCGCCAAGGCCGGCGCCGCCAAGGCGCTGCGGGCGCTCGCCGGATTCGCCAAGGCGCTCAAGGTCAAGTACGGCGATCTCGAATTCGGTCTGGAGATCGATCCCGAGGAAGGGCTGGCCGACAGCGGTCATCTCGACAACGATCTGACCGACCTGCTGGCGACGATCGGGGTCGCCGCCGCCGAGCGCGAGACGGTTGTGGTCCTCTTCATCGACGAGCTTCAGTACGTTCCGGAAGACCAGTTGGCTTCGCTGATCACGGCGCTGCATAGCGCCAATCAGGATCAGCTTCCCATCACCATGGTGGCGGCGGGCCTGCCTCAACTCGTCGGGCGTACCGGCCGGGCCAAGTCCTACGCCGAACGCTTGTTCGAGTTCGTGTCCATCGACCGCCTCGATGACGAAGCGGCGCGCGCGGCGGTCATCATTCCGGCAGCGAAAGAAGGGATCGACTATGCGCCAGGAGCGGTGATGGAGATTCTGCGACAGACGCGCGGTTATCCTTATTTCCTGCAGGAATGGGGCAAGCACTGTTGGGCCGTCGCGGATAAATCGCCAATCGAAGCCATCGACGCCGAGAACGCGACGGTGGATGCGCTGGCCGAACTGGACGCAGGATTCTTCCGTGTCCGCTTCGATCGGCTGACACCTACAGAGCGTCGCTATATGCGCGCCATGGCCGAGCTTGGATCGGGTCCGCACCGTTCCGGCGACATCGCCGATGTGCTCGGCCAAAAGGTGACGAGCGTGGGGCCGGTGCGCAGCGCCCTGATCGCGAAGGGCATGGTCTATGGTCCCGCTCACGGCGACACCGCCTTCACCGTGCCTCTGTTCGACGGGTTCATGAAACGGATCATGCCCTAACCGGTCGTTTCAGCCGCGCGTGAACCATCCGCGCCGTTCGCGGTCTAAAGTGCTTCGCTTAAAGGAGCCGCGCCATGGAAGCCAATATCGCCGCCCCCGCCGCCCTGATCGGCGACCCGGCCCGGGCCGCCATGCTGCAGGCGCTGTTCGACGGCCGCGCCCAGCCGGCCACGGCCCTGGCCTGGGCGGCTGGCGTCTCGGCCCAGTCGGCCAGCAATCACCTGGCCCAGCTGGTCGCCGGCGGGCTGCTCAGCGTCTGCCGCCAGGGCCGGCATCGCTATTACCGCCTGGCCGGGCCGCAGGTGGCGCAGGTGATCGAGGCGCTGGCCGTGCTCGGCCCTGCGCCCCGCGCCCTCACCCGCCCGCTCGACGCCAAGGCGCGCAGCCTGCGCGACGCCCGATCCTGCTACGACCACATCGCCGGCCGCCTGGGCGTGGCCCTGGCCGACGCCATGGAGCATGGCGGCCTGATCGAGGCCGACGGCGCAGACCGCTATCGCCTGACCGAGGCGGGCCGCGAGCGCCTGACCGACCTCGGGGTCGACCTGAGCCCGCCCAAGGCCGCCCGCCGCGGCCAGATGCGCCCCTGCCTGGACTGGACCGAACGCCGCCGCCACCTGGCCGGCCCGCTGGCCGCGCGCCTGATGACCCGGCTCATGGACCTGGGCTGGCTCCGCCGCACCGGCCCCACCCGCGCCCTGCTGCTGACCCCC
>DASYAQ010000205.1:0-8861 GCA_036501225.1 Caulobacteraceae bacterium
CTCTCAGCCTGACTTCAGCGCCTGATCGGGCCCGCGCGCCAGCGAGTCCGCCACCACCCAGGCGGCGCCGATCAGGGCGAGATTCAGCGCGTTCTCGCTCCAGTTCACATGGCTGGAGGGATCGGCCAGGAGCATCGGCAGGTGCACCAGCGGGGTGAAGGAGGCGTACATGGCGGTCAGCAGGATCGCCGCCAGCCGGGCTCGCACGCCGGTCAGGATCGCAAGGCCCGCGGCGATGTGGCCGATCCCGGTCGCATAGGCCCAGAACGCCGGGCTGGGCGGCAGCCATTTCGGGACCAGCGGGACGGTCAGGTTCATGTAGATGAAGTGCGCGCCGCCGAACAGCAGCGCGCAAACCCCGAACGCCAGTTGGCCCAGACGGGTCAGCCGCGCGGCCAGGGCCGCATCGATCCTGGCGTTGGCGGCGCAGACGATCAGTCCGCCCGCCGCGATCGCCAGCTGCTCGGCGGCACCGCTGTAGGCGCCGAACTCGGCGGGGTGGGCCAGCACCACGCGGCCGTTCATCAGGATGACGACAATGAGCCCGTAGTAGGCGGCGAGCGCCGCGGCGCCCCAGGCCGCGGTCCGCCGCCACGCGAGCGCCGCGCCGGCGACCAGCATGAAGGCCGCGGCGGCATAGGCCAGGGCGGTGCGGTCGGGAAAGGCCTTGGGCACCGGCTGTCCCGGGTCGAAGGTCCCCCAGGCCAGGCTGACCAGCCCCATCGCCATCACGCCAAGGCCATAGACGCGCCGGCCGAACGCCATCCTGGTTTTTCCCGCGGTCATGACGCCGCGAAGACATCGCGGTCGCTCTCGCGCCAAGGGCGAAGACGAAGGCGAGGTGTTGCGATCATCAGGATTGAGGTGCGTCGGCCGAGCTGCCGAGTCTAGCCAGGTTTGCATTCCCCGCAAACCGCGATCGTGACCTCATTATCCAGCGTCCGCGAACGCTCACCGATGACGGATGCTTGCGCGGCCTCGGAAGCTTACGCGCAGGTGCGATCTTTTGCGTACCTGCCGACCATCAGCCCCTGGATCGGCGACCCTTTGGCGATGAGCGTCGGACGCAGGCGGCGGTAAAGCCGGGCATAGTTGTAGAACGGAACGCTTGGCCAGAGGTGATGCATCAGATGCAGGTTCTGCTGCAGCAGCAGGACCGTTCCGCCGGGCCAATGACTGACGCGTGTGTTGAGATAGCGCTCCGTCCGATCGAACGGATGATGCGGCAGCCAGGAAAAGCACACCTGCAGGATCAGGGCCGCGACCCGGGTCGGGAGAAACAGCAGCAACAGCCAGTCGAGCACGTGGCCGGTCGCGACAGCCGCCGCCAATAGCGCCAGAACGCCCATCGCCACCGCGGATGCCTGCAGCATTTCGCCGCCCATCAGCATCTTGTCGAGCTTGCGGTATTGAGCCGGCGCGACGTAGTTCAGAAAGATCGGCGGCACGAGCGACATCGGAACGAAGACCAGCCACTTCACGAACAGCTGGCCGAGCGTTCCCTTCACATGGATGTCCGGATCCTGCTCTGTGTTGGTGTGCGCGTGATGCAGGGCGTGGCCGCGCATCATCATCGGCCAGTTGTAGCTCAGTCCGAGCGCGCCGACCCACCCGACCAGCGTGTTCAGCCAGCGAAGGCCGGGAAACCCCGGCGCCAGGTTGCCGTGGATGCTCTCGTGAACCAGCGTGTAGTGCGCATAGGCCGTGATGGTCACGACCGCCGCGCAAGCCCACGGCGACAGCAGGCCCGCCAACCCCAGGCCGACGGTCGTCCACTGCGCGATCGGAAGCGCCGCCGCCATTGCGAGGGTGGGCCAGGCGACCGCGGGCGACAACCCCTTGGCGCACCGCTTCTCCTCCGCCGGCGACAGCGCCGACAGCGCCATTTCATCAGACATCGCATTTGCTCGCTGCTCGGAAGGCGGGACGGATCACGGCGAACGGCGCCCGCGCCAGATGAAACATTGGCGTCCGCGCATGGCGCTCGCCACCGCAACAGGTGACAGCCGGTCGTCTTTTCGTGACAATGCCCGCATGCATCCGTCGCGCGTCCCGACCGAATGGCAATCACCGCGACTCCACCCGCTCCAGGCGCGGCTCGTCCTGATCCTGCTCGAGCGGGCGGAGATTCCGGTTGATGCCGTGCTTGCCGAAGCCGGACTCTGCGTGGCCGACCTGGAGCCGGCGTCCGGGCTCGTGGCCTTTGACGTCCTGCGGCGCCTGATCCTGGCGCTTCCGTCCCAGTCGAGAGAGGGGTTCGGTCTGGCGCTCGGCGAACTGGCCCCCCCGACCGCCCATGGGCCGCTGGGTGTCGCCATGGCCGCGAGCGCGACACTCGACGAGGCGCTGCGAACGCTTGCGGACTTCGGCGGGGCCCGAGCCCGCGCCGGGCGCTTCCGCTACCGGGTGACGGACGACGTCGGCGACATCGAGTTCATCGAGGGCTTCGACTATGGCGACATGCGTCACGTCGTCCTGGAGTCCACGGCGATGCACGTGGGCAGGATGATCACCGCCGTCGTGGGCCGGACGCCGGAGGGGATGGTGTTCCGGTTTCCTTACCCGCCGCCGCCGTGGGCCGACCGGTACGGCGCCTGCTTTCCGGGCGCGGTTGAACATGGCGCGACCTCGCTTCGCATCCGCACGCCTCGCGCCCATCTCTCGATGCGGTGTGTCGCCGCCGACGCCAAGGTCCGGGCGGCGGCCTTGCGCGAGTGCCAGCGGGAGGTTTGGGATGTCGACTCCGCTTTACGGGGCAATATCGCTTCGCTGATCCGAAGCCGGCTCGCGGAGGCTGGCGACGAAACGCCAGGTCTGGAGACCATCGCCGCGTCGCTCGCGGTCTCGCCCAGGACCCTGATCCGGCGGCTGAAAGACAAGGGATTGCGCTACCAGGCGCTGGTCGACGAGTCTCGGGCCGCCCTGGCCTGCTGGCGACTGGCCAACACCACAGACCCGATCGAGCAGATCGCCGCGGACGTCGGCTTCGGCGACACGTCGAACTTCAGCCGAACCTTTCGCCGCTGGCGCGGCATGACGCCGTCCCAGTTCAGGTTGATCCCGCCTGACGGCCAGTCGTCTCCGGCCGCGTCCGGTCCGCGGCCTGACGCCAAGGGCGACCCAAGTTAGGCCATCGAGGCTCCGGCGCCGGACGCGCGTCCTCACCTCTGCGTCCTGATCCCGTCATAGTAGCGCCGGAGCAGGAAGAAGATCGCGGCCGATCCCGGCAGCGAGAGCAGGATCGCCAGCGGCATGGGCGCCCCGATCCACAGCAGGGCGGCGCCCGCCAGGCAGGCGCAACCCGCGCCGGCGTCCCATCCGCCATCCGCGGCGATCTGGAAGCGCATCGGGCACGGCGAATCCTTGGCCAGATTGTAGACCGCCGTCATCAGGGTCGGGCCGCTGAACGCGCCGGCCAGGGCCGCGGCGGCATTGGCCGCGATGGCGAATCCCGGCGCGCCATAGCTTCCGGCGCGAAGCAGGTCGACGCCGACCAGCAGACCCCCGACGATCCACACGGCCCGAGGGCCGTGTCCCAGGTCGATGAAGCGGCCCAGTGCGAGGCTGATGACCGCGCCGACCAAGGCCGCCAGCGCCATGGCGGCGCCATAGCCGGTGAAGCTCTCGCCAAGCGAGACAAAAAGCGCGATCTGCCAGATGACGAAGGCGCCGTAGCTCCAGCCGTCGGCGGCGAAGAGGCGCACGCCCTGCATCGCATCGCGCAGGCTTCCCGGCGACGACTCTACGATCTGGACGTTCGGGGTCCCGAGGATCGGCAGGGCCGCGGTGAAGACGACCGCGGCGGTGGCGTAGAAGGCGACACGCGGGCCGAAGGCGACAAGCGCCCAGCCGGTGAGCAAGGGCGCCGCAACGCCGACCACCGCCGAAAGCGCCTCGCGCACGCCAAGCTGATGGCCGCGATGCTCGGCGTCACCGAGCGAGGCGTAATAGGCGTGGTAAGCCGTCCAGTAGACCGTGTCGCCAAAGGCCGAGACACCGCAAAGCTCGAGCAACCGCCAGCTGACGCCGTGCACTTCGGCGAGAAGCGGATATTGCAGCGTGCAGAGCAGCGTCCCGGCGATGACCAGCGGCTTCAGGCCCCATCGCCGGGCTGGCGCCAGCACGAACGGGCGAAGCGTGAACCGCCCCAGATTGACCAGCGCCAGCGAGGCGAGGACCGCCGGCGCCGGCGTGCCGGCGCGCAACAGGAAGGCGCCATAGAAGGCGCCGCCGCCGCTGAGCGCCAGCGCGTGGATCGCAAAGTGCAGATTGAGCCGATTGACGGCGTCGTTGCGGAAAAAGGCCATGAGTCCCAACATGTTCTGAGGGTGCTGCGCGAACGCGGTTTGGCGTGGAATTGGGCGCAGGCATCACGGCCCCAGCGCCGCATAGGCGGGCTGCGGTTTGGCGTCGGATCGACGCGTCAGAACTGGGTGTTAACGAGCCACGGACAGAGCCGTACCCGATCTGTCCGGCGGGCTCAACGATGGATCGGCCGCGTTCAACCAGTGCAGGCGATCGAGGATGTGATCGAAGCGGACGGCGCTAGACCGCCATGCGTTCGGGCTGTTGGACCAATGCCTGTTCTATCGCGGTGAAGAGCTCCCGGGCTTCGACCGGTTTGGTGACGAAGCCGTCCATGCCGGCCGCCTTGCAGGCGCGCATGTCCTCCGCGGAGCCAGCCCCGCTCAACGCGATCACGGCGGCGTCCCGGCTCGGCCCCGATGAGGCGCGCAGCCGCCGGGTAGCCTCGATGCCCCCCAGCCGCGGCATGTGAATGTCCATCAGGACAAGGTCATAGGTAGAGGCGCCCAGAAGCGCGAGCGCCTCCTCGCCGTCCGCGGCGCAGACGATCCGAGCGCAAATGGGCGCCAGCATGAGCGAGAACGCCTGCCGGTTCACGTCGTGGTCGTCCACGATCAGCAGCTGCAGTCCGTCGATCGCGACCGCGGCCTCGTCGTCGGCCACGCTCTGCGGCGGCGCCGCGATCGGCACGTCGATGGTGAGACTGAATCTGGAGCCTTCTCCCAGGATGCTGGTCGCGGTGAGCTCGCCCCCCATCAGCCGCGCAAACTCCCGGCTGAGGTGCAGTCCCAAGCCCGTGCCCCCGTGCGTCCGCGCGGTGGACGCCGAAAGCTGATCGTAGGCGGTGAACAGGCGGTCGAGCTGGGCCTCGCTCATCCCGGGGCCGGTATCGATGACGTCGAGGTCCAGCCGCACCCGGCCGTTATCCGAGGCGGACACGGTCGCGCAAAGGCCGACGCCGCCGGTCTCGGTGAATTTCACGGCGTTGGAGAACAGATTGTTGAGGATCTGACGCAGTCGGGTCGGGTCGCCGACCAGCCAGCGGGGGACTTGCCGCATGCCCTGGACGTGGAAGCGGAGAGACCGCCGGCGCAGTTCGGGACGCCAGAAGCCGATCGCGTCGGCCAGGGCGTCGCGCGCGTTGAACGTCACCGCCTCGACGGACATCCGTCCGGCGTCGAGCTTCGAGAGGTCGAGCAGATCGTCGAGAAGTTGCCGCATCATCCGGGCGGACCTGGTGATCAGGAGCGCGTTGTTGCGGATGGCCGCGTTTGGCGCCGCCGCCTCCAGCTCGGCCGCGCCGGCCACGATTCCGCTGATCGGGGTGCGCAGTTCATGGCTGACCATGGCGACGAACGCCGACTTCGCCGCCGTCGCCGCTTCGGCGCGGTCCCTGGCCTCCTCCACCATAATGGCGCTCAGCCGATTGGCCTTGGCGTTGTGGTGCGTATGCAGAACGAACAGCCCGACGCCGAGCAGCAGGGTCGCTGGGCGATTCCATTGTGAGCCGCTTACCGTGAGACCGTGCGCCGCGATGCCCAGGGCGCCAAGCACGAGCGGCCAGATCGCCGCGTAGTAGTAGATGGCCGATCGCTTGGCGCATACCGTCACGTACATCATCAGCGCCAGCAGCATGCACTCGCCGCACACCAGCCCCCACATGCCGCCGTTCAGAGCCGCCGCAACGCCGAGCGCCGCCAGGATGGCGTGGTGCAGCGAGACGTAGCCGATCGCCAGCCAGGGGGCGGACCGGCGATGGGATGACCAGAGCCTCATGCGCTCGGCGCGTGGCCCCAGGGCCTCGACGAGCAGCGTCGCGATCGCCCAGGCCGCCGCGAACGGCCAGCCGGCCATCGACGAGAAGCAGACCGCCAGAACAATCGGGGTCAGCAAGCGCGTGCGGGCATTGAAGAGCGTGTTCTTCAACGCTTCCTGAAGATAGCGCGCGTCGTTTATTGTGACTGCGTGCATGTTGCCGTCCAGTCTAAGCTGTAGGCAACTTGCCATCATAGTGTGAGGCGATGGTTAAGGCTTGAGGTTGCGCAGGCCGATGCGCCGCCAACTTCCGGCCGCCGACGACAGCAAGCCCCCGCCGGAGGTCCGGGCAAGGTCGAGGCTCGCCGGGGCTGGAGTCCCTTGACGCGCCCGCGCCCGGCCCGTACCTAGCGCCGCGATGATCGACGCACGCGCCCTTCGCCTGCCCTATTACCGCTCGCCCAGCTAGCGAGCGGCCGGTTCATCACGCCCCGCCGCCTCACGGTCGGCGTCAGGCTCTTGCCAAGAGACGGTCTCCGGCCGAAAGCCAGAACAAGGAAACCGTCCATGCCAGCCGATACCGACATCTCGACCTTCAAGCCCAGGTCCGACCTCGTCAGACTGCTGCTCGAGCGTGGGCACATCTACCAGGCTACGGATATCGAAGGCTTGGACGCGGCCGCCCTGAAGGGCGCGCTATCGGCCTATATCGGGTTCGACGCCACCGGGCGGTCGCTGCACGTCGGCAGCCTGATGCAGATCATGACGTTGCGACGCCTGCAGCAGACCGGCCATCGGCCGATCGTGCTCATGGGCGGCGGCACCACCAAGGTGGGCGATCCGTCCGACAAGGCCACCCAGCGGCCCTTGCTCGGCGACGACGAGATCGCTCTCAACATCGCCGGCATCCGCCGCGCCTTCGAGCCTTTCCTGCGGTTTGGCGAGGAAGCGACCGACGCCGTGATGGTCAACAACGCCGACTGGCTGGAAAAGCTCGGCTACATCGACTTCCTGCGCGAATATGGCGTCCACTTCAGCATCAATCGGATGGTCGCACTCGAGTTCGTGCGCTCGCGGTTGGAGGCGGAGCAGCCGCTGACCTTCCTCGAATTCAACTACGTGTTGATGCAGGCGACCGACTTCAGGGAACTCAATCGCCGATTCAACTGCACCCTGCAGTTCGGCGGCTCCGAACAGTGGGGCAACATCGTCAACGGCATCGATCTGATCCGCCGCATGGAAGGCCGGGAGGCGTTTGGCCTGACGACGCCGCTGGTCACCACCGCCTCCGGTGTGAAGATGGGCAAGACCGTGGAAGGCGCGGTCTGGCTCAATGCCGAAATGCGCAGCCCGTACGACTACTGGCAGTTTTGGCGCAACACCGAGGACGCCGACGTGGGCAAGTTCCTGAAGCTGTTCACCGAGCTGCCGCTCGACGAGATCGCGCGGCTGGAGCGGCTGCAAGGCGCCGAGATCAACGAGGCCAAGAAGGTGCTGGCCAACGAGGCGACCAACCTGCTGCACGGGGCGCAAGCCGCGGAGACGGCCGCGGCGGCGTCGAAGGCGGCGTTCGAGGACGGCCGGCTCTCCGACGACCTGCCGACCTTCGAGGTTCCACGCGCCGATCTCGAGGCCGGGATCGCGCTGGCGACCGTTGTCGCGGACGCCGGCCTGGCCTCCTCGCGCGGCGAGGCCCGCAGGTTGGCCCAGGGCGGCGGCCTGCGCGTCAACGATAAGGTCGAGGCCGATGGCCAGCGCACCCTGGTGCTTGCCGATGTCGGCGCCGGCGGGGCGATCAAGCTCGCCGCCGGCAAGAAGAAGATCGTCCTGATCAAACCGATTTGAGGAGGCTATCCAGATGAGCTTGCAGCCCGGCGATCCCGCCCCCGACTTCGACCTGGCCTCGGACGGCGGCGGCCATGTGCGGCTGGCCGACTTCAAGGGCAGGAAGCTGGTGCTCTACTTCTATCCCAAGGACGACACCTCGGGCTGCACCAGCGAGGCGCAGGCCTTCACGGCCGCCGCCGCCGACTTCAAGGCGGCCGGCGCCGCCGTGGTCGGGGTCTCGAAGGATTCGGTGAAGAGCCACGACAAGTTCAAGGCCAAGTACGAGTTGAACTTCCCGCTCGGTTCCGACGCCGAAGGCGCGGCGGTCGAGGCCTATGGCGTCTGGGTGGAAAAGAGCATGTACGGCCGCAAATATATGGGCATCGAGCGCGCCACCTATCTGATCGACGGCGCGGGCCGGATCGCCAGGGTCTGGCGCAAGGTCAAGGTCCCCGGCCATGCCGCCGAGGTGCTGAAAGCGGTCGGCCAAGCATAGGCTTTCCCGCCCTGAACGTGGCGACCTGAGCGTGTCCGAACCCGTCGTCATCGTCGACTACGACCCGAATGGCCAGGGCGCTATGAGGCCCTGCGCGCGCCGCTGGCCGCGACCGTCGGCGAGTTGGCGGCGGAGATCGTGCATGTCGGCTCGACCTCGGTGCCCGGGCTGGCGGCCAAGCCGACCATCGACCTGAACATCCTGCTGCGCGCCAGGGCCGACCTGCCGGCGGTGATCGAGCGGCTGGCCCGGCTGGGCTATGCGCATGAGGGCGATCTCGGCGTCGTCGGCCGCGAAGCCTTCGCGACGCCGCCGGGCTACGGCGTCCACGACACTGCGCACCCGACTGGGCCGGCCACACCGACCAGATCGCCTTCCGCGACTATCTGCGCGCCCATCCGCGCGCCGCCCGCGCCTATGCCCGGCTGAAACGGTCGCTGGCCGTCAGGCACCGCGACAACCGCGGCGCCTACGCCAA
>DASYAQ010000206.1:0-15981 GCA_036501225.1 Caulobacteraceae bacterium
CCAGGCAGAAAGTCCTTGATCCGATCCCATTGATCATCGCGAAGTGCATAGCGCCGCATCGGTCGGCCCTCCCAAGCCGACCGCCTATGAATCACTCACTCGCCGATTTGGGAATCCACTAACTGAACACAGGCTCTAGGCCACCGAGGCGCTGGGCCAGCGCGCGATGTCCTGCAGGACGAGGTTCTCGGCGATCTTCTCCGAGAGCCGCGCCTTGACGGTGTCGCCGATGCTGATGAGTCCGATCACGGAAGAGTTCAAGACGACCGGCAGGTGTCGCACACGCTGCTCGGTCATGATTGCCATCGCGTCATGAACGCTGTCCATGGGTGTGACCGCCGGGCAGTCCGCCAGCATCACCTCGCTGGCGCGCAGTTGCAGGGCCGCCTTCCCGTGACGCGCCAGCGCCGTGACGATCTCGCGCTCGGAGATGACACCCTTCAGCTCGCCGCCCGGGGCGACGACGACGAGCGCGCCGATGGCGCGTTCCTGCATGACCCGGACCGCCTGCTCGACTTTGATCGTCTCGACGACCTTGATCACGTCAGGGCCCTTTGTCTTGATTACGTCCTGCACGCGCATGGCGGTTCCTCGTGGCTGAGCCGGGCGCGGCGCCACGACCAATTCCGCGCGCCGGCCCCAACGGGTTCACCCTCCAGGAGGGGTGAAAGAGGCGATGCAAACCTCTGATTAGAGTGACCGATCGCGCGGCCGATCTATTCCCGGTGATCGCGCCTTTTTCGGCCGCGAGGCGGCGGCCCGGCTTCGGCGCATGATCGCCCGACACGGGGACCCGGCCGACCCGGCCTCGTGGCCCTCGAACCGGGGCTCGGCCTTCGAAAATTGTTCGAACAGGGAATAGATCGGCTGCGCGATCGGTCACCCTGTCAGAGGCTTTCGCATCCGCCTCTCTCGCCCTTTCGCCGAGGCCGCCGGACAGACGTGCCGGTTGGGCTGGCGATGCCCCGCAGACGTCTTGGAGCACCGCCATCTCACAGCAGACGTCAGTCAGGCGGGAGCGGCCGGAATACGGCGAAATGCCGCTGCCTGCGCCCGCGAGCGCCACGCGACTCAACGCCGGACCGGGACCGCAGCGCATCCTCGTGGTCGACCACGATCCCGGCGCCCGGCACGCCGCCTCGACCTTGCTCGCCCGGCACGGCTACCAGGTCGAAACCGCCGGCGACGCGTGGGCGATGGAGGCGATACTGGATCGCTTTACAATCGACGCCATCGTGCTCGAGGTCAGGTTACCCGGCGAGGACGGCCTGTCCGTCTGCCGCAGGCTGGCAAGACCAGGCGGCCCGGCGATCATCATGCTCAGCGCCGTTAGCGACCTGACCGATCGGGTCGTTGGCCTGGAGCTTGGCGCCGACGACTACCTGCCAAAGCCTTACAATCCGCGCGAACTGCTGGCGCGGGTGCGCGCGGTGCTGCGAAGAAGCCGGGGCGTCTCTCCCGCGGCCGACCAGCGGCTGACCCCGCAGAGCGTCGGATGGCGGCTAGACCTGAGGAAGTGCGAACTGTGTTCGCCGCGCGGCGCCGTCGTCAGCCTCTCACGAAGCGAATTCATGCTGTTACAGACCTTTGTCGAGCGGCCTCGGCAGGTGCTGAGCGGCAAGCAGCTGTGGACTCTGGCCCACGGCCCCACCCGTCATGCCAACGGTCGTTCCATCGTCGTGCAGATAAGCCGGTTGCGGCGAAAACTCTGCGACGGCTATGGCGGCCGGGAATTCATCCGCACCCAGCGCAGCCAAGGTTACGTCTTTGCGGCGCAGGTTCGGATCGTGGATCGAAGCCAGGTTTTCTTTGCGCCTCTGGCGGTGGCTGACGGCGCCCGTTCCACGGGGGCCAGGCGCGCCGGGCGTCGCCAGACCGCCGCTGAAGCCGCCAGTCCCGGCCAGACACTCCGGCTAGCCGAACCGTCACCGCCCAATCGCTGAAGCAGCGGGCCTCCTCGACACCTCCAATGAAAGTGACCGACATGGCAGCGTTCTTTTCGCCCAGATCCAGACTATATGGCGGTGCGCTTCTCGGGGCGCTCGTCGCCCTGGGCCCCTGCGCGGCCCGGGCCGAACCCACGCCCGCCGCGACCACCGTCATCCACATTTCGACCTTCCTCAAATTCGAACCCAGGGAGGTTACCATCCCGCTCGGCGGTACGGTCGAATGGCGCAATTCCTCGATCGAAACCCACACGGTGACTGACGATCCGGCCGCGGCGAAAGACCCGGCGCACGCCGAACTTCCCGCTGGCGCCCAGGCCTTCGATTCCGGCCCGTTGAAGCCGGGCCAGGCCTATAGCCGCACCTTCACCGTCCCAGGCCGCTACAGCTATTTCTGCAGGCCGCACGAGATGCATGGGATGCTGGGCGCCATTGTCGTGACCCGATAGGCCATCCGCGTCACGGTGTCGGCGCGGTCGGGTCCTTCGGCGCGGTTTTCACGATGGCCTGATACTGCTCCGGCGAGAGCGACGGCAGGGTTCGGACAAAGGCCACCAGGTCCCACATCTGATCGTCGCTGTGCGTGCGGCCCCAGGCCGGCATGGCGGTCAGTTTCACGCCGTGCTTGATCATCCAGAATTCTTGTTTCGCCGTGTGGTCGAGCTTGCCGGCGAATTGCGGCGGCGTCGGATAGAGACCCTGGCTGATCGCCGTGCCGTCCATGTCCGGCGAGAGATGGCAACCGGTGCAGTTCGAGGCGTAGAGGCCCGCGCCCACGGTGATGCGGTTTTGGCTCATCAGATCGGGCGGCGGTCTGAGATCCTGGGCGCGAACGGCGATGGAGCGGTCGCGCAGCTGCGTGATGATCCAATAAACCACCTTGGTGTGCCGGACGTCGGCGCCGATATTGTAGACGCCGGCATAGATGACCATGGCCGCGACCGCCGCGGCCGCCACGCCTGCGGCCGCTATCGCGGCCAAGCCGATCATGATCGGGCCAGGCGCCCGCCGGTTAAAATCGCTGGACGCTTTGGCCATCGTAGCGCGCTCCGTTTGGCCCGCGACGGGTCTGGCGGGCCGACAGCGCCCGCGGGCTCGCGCCCCCAGGCTTCTCTGGTACAGACGCCGAAAGGGCCGCGATTATTCCCGATCCGCCGCGTTTTCCCGCGAAGCCTGAAAATGACCGCGGGCGGCGCGGCGCCGGTGCGTCCGGATGTCAGCCGCGACTGACGATCACGCGAATAAATCCCCGACCTCGACCGTCTGACTATCGGCATCGAGCCGATAACATGACCGTAGGCCATAGTGACCTTCGGCCTCAGACGGAGGTCCAGATGAAGACGATTTTCGCGGCGCTGGCGAGCACATCACTCTTGGTCGTCTCCATGGCGTTGAGTCCGACGGTGGCGACGGCGCGTGGCGGCGGTGGCAGCGGCGGTTTTCACGGCGCCGGCGGCTTTCATGGCGGCTCCCACGACGGCGGGTTTCATGAGGGGGGGTTTCGCAACGGCGGGTTTCGTGACGGCGGCTTTCGTGGGGCCGGGTTCCGTGACCGCGGCTTCCGCGACGGCGGCCTTCGCGGACGCGGCTTCGGCGATCGGGGCTTCCGCGGCGGCTTTTTTGATGATGATTTCCTGTTCGACGACGCCTTTCTCGGCTTAGCGTTCGCCGATGCCGGCTTCTACGACGGCTATTACGGCGGCTATGCCTACGGACCGCCCTATCCCGGCGATGGCGCGCTGGCCGTCTATGACGATGGAGCCAGCGCCGGGCCGCCCGCGCCGCAATATCAGTCGCCGTGGAGTCAGACCCAGCCACGGCAGGCCTGTGGGTCGTGGGTCTGGAACGAGGCTCAATACAAGTACAATTGGACGACTTGCTGACCGCCTAGTCTGGAGGCCGCATTTCCTCGCGCTGGCCGGTCTGGCGCGGGGAATCTGGCCTCTTCGATTTCGACCGCTCTCGAGATGAGACCCAGGCGCGTCTCTTCTTGAGCAGGGTCCAGCTGGATGAAACGGAGGCTCGCGTGCCCCACCTTGCTCTCACCCCTGGCTTCGCCGCGGCCACCCCATCCCAGCCGGCCCGGCTCCGCTACAGATCAGCGGTGGTCATGGCCGGCGCCATCGCCTTGGCGAGCATCGCTGTCTGCGCTCGGGCCGGCAGCGCCAATCCGGACGCCGGCCAGATCGTTGGCGTTGGCGAGATTTGCCAGACGGTTATTCGCCTGGAGCCCGGCGGCGCCCAGTACGAAGGCTGCGTCTTGAGCCTTTCGAACTCATTGCGCGTCCTCGGCCGCGATCGGGCCCTGCGGGAAGCCAAGGTCCATTGCCTCGACGATGGGCTCAAGCCGGGCCTTGCCGAGTGCGCGCTCCAGTCGACAGGCGCGCAGCCAACCTCTCCCAGGTCCTATTTCTACGCCCCGCAGCGCGAGATTTATCGCCGGGAGCAACTGTCCTGCACCCGCCTCGGCTTCGCACCCGGCGATGGCGCGTTCGCGAACTGTGTCGCGAACCTGGATGGCCGGCTTTTCGCGGCCGACAACCCGTCGCAATAGGCTTCTTCCTCGGAACCCTGGATCCCTGGTCCCGGCATAGCGGCGAGTCCATCGAACCCGGGCAAAAAGGCCCACGGCCGGCGGCGGGATCCGAGAACCCCGCCGCCAGGCCGCGTCAGAAGAACTTGTAGCGCACCTCCACGCCGTAGGTGCGTGGCGGCGCCAGGGTGAAGACGTTCTCCTCGTTCAGCCCGGCCGTCGCGGTGGTCGCCGAGGTGGAATTGCCCAACAGTCCGGCGCCGCCGTCGGCGGCCTCGAACTGGTTGCTGTTGAGCAGGTTCTTGACGAAGCCGATGACCTCATAGCGGTCGTGATTGCCCTTCCAGAGCAGTCTCAGGTCCACGTCGTCCCATGACGGCGCATTGTCGTAGGCCCGATTGAACACCGTCCCGTCCTGCACGTCGCGCCAGGAATAGCTGCCCGCCAGGGTCAGGGCGCCGGGGTCGAAATGCCAGGTATAGGCGACGCTGAAGGCGATCTTGTTGCGCGGCGCTTCCGGCAAGGGCGAGCCCTTGATGCTCTGCTGAATCACCCCCGCCGCCGCCAGGGTCTGCCCAGGGAAGGGCTTGGCGCCCCTCGCCACCGCCGCCGGATCGTTGGTGTCTCCGTCGCACAGCGCGCCCTGGGCAGTCGTCAGCACGCCGCCCGTCACCGTTCCCGAGCAGCCGGTCAGAATGGCGGTATAGTCGAACGAATAGCTGGCCGTGATGACCAGGTCGTGGACGGGGTTCCAGGTGCCTTCGAACTCGATCCCGGTGGATTGCGACTTTGGAACATTGATGAACTGGGTCTGCACCAGACCCGAGGCCTGGTTCAGCACGGCGGTCGGAAGCTGCAGGTTTTCATAGTCGTAATAGAAGCCGGCGACGTCGACCGACAGGGTATGGCCGAAATTCTGCTTGTAGCCGACTTCGTAGGAGTTGATCGTCTCCGGCGCGACTTCAGGGGCGGCGGCGACGAAGCCGGCGTTGAAGGTCAGGTCCTCATAGCCCCGGTTGTAGCGGGCATAGACGAAGATGTCGTTGGTCGGGGTCCACTCAAGCCCCGCGCCGCCGGTCACCGCCGACGAGCTGTCGCCAAGTCCGCGGGACTCGATGCCGGTGTGCGGGTTGACGACGCCGATGCTGGTGACGCCCTTGGCCAGCGGCCCAGTGGCGCAGGATTTCACATTGCCGGTGGGACAGGTGCCAGGAATGGTGAAGTCGAGCGATGGCGTGGCCGCGCCGAAGAACGGCGAAAGGCCGGCAATGATCGCGCTCCCGAAGGTGACCTCTCGGTTGAACTCGGTCCCGAATTTATGGTCGTTGGTGAAGCGCAGGTCGCCGACGACCTTGAACTGGTCGTTGAACTTGTACGACACCTGCCCATAGGCCGCCTCGCTCTGGACGGTCAGGTTGTAGTTGAGGAAGTCGATCGTATTTTGCGGGTTCGCGGCGGCCAAGCCACCGCCGCCCACCGGCCCGCCGAAGGCGTGGGGCAACGACGCGAGCGGGTGCGCCAGGTTGGGCTGGTCGGGCGCGGAGATCTCGATCGGGTTGGTGTAGTGTTCCTGGTAGTAGTACAGGCCGGCGGTCCATTGGAAGGCGTTGTCCGAGGTCGACTGCAGCGCAACCTCATGGCTCCACCACTGGTCGTCCTGCTGATAGTTCAAATTGACCAGCGGATTGATGTGCAGTTGGCTTTGCCCTGGCAAGCCAAGGGCGGAAAGGACGCCGGCCGGGGTTACCGTACTGCCCGGCAGATTGAAGCCCGTAACATCGCTGTCCGGCTCTGAGTAGTTCAAGCTATAGTTATATTGCTGATAGCCGCCGATATATTTGAAGTCAAAAGTCGGGAAGTGGTAGGTGAATATGGTATTTAAGTTGTCGTAATCATTCAGATTCACCGTGCGATCTTCGATAGCGGCGAAGTTGTTTATGTTCGTGATCCCGGGGTTGTTGAAGATGCCGGGCGCCTTGAGCGTGGTCGAGCCCAGCACCGGGACCAGGGCCGCGGGGTTGGCGCCCAGGGCGGCGGTCCGGGCGGCGCCGGCGAAGCCCGCATAGCCGATGTTCGGATTCAGAAAGAGGCCAGCACCGGGATAGGTGTTCGAGTCGGCGAAATTGGTCTCATCCCAACTGCCGTTGCCGTACTCCGAGCCGCCGCCGTCGCGGGAGCCAGCGTCGCCGCGGTTATGCCAGTTCGACAGGAAGCCTCGCGTCCAGAGATCGGCGTTGTCGCCCAGTTTGAGATCGGCCTGGGCCTCGATGTACCACTCGTTGATCACGCCGCCTTCGGAAGGCCCGCCGGCGAGGTTCTTGTAATAGCCCTGGGTCTCCTGGTTGTCGTAGCCTGACAGCCGCAGATCCAGGCCTGGAAGCACCTGCCCGGAGGCCGCGCCCTCGACCTCGTAGTGACCGAAGTTGCCGGCCGTCGCGCGGATCTCGGCATAGGGGGCATCGGTGGGGCGCACGGAGATCATGTCGATCGAGCCGGCGGCGGCGTTCCGGCCGCTGACGTTTTGCGGGCCGCGCTCGATCTGCTCCTGGTTCAGGAACAGCGACGACTTGTCCAGCTGGTACGGCGAGACGACGTAGAAGCCGTCCTCATAGGTGGCGACGCGGGAATCGTCGGTCAATTCAATCGACTGACGCCCGACGCCACGGAGATAGGCGTGGGTGGTCGTCGGAGAATAGACGAAGCCGGGTGCAAAATTGGTGACGTCCTGCACGGAGTTGATGCCGACCCGGTCGCGCGACGCGCCCGTGAACACCGAAACGGCGACCGGAACCTTTTGCAGGCGGGTTTGACGATGTTCGGCGGTGACGATGACGTCGTTGCCGCCGGCGCCGCCCGCATCGGGCGCCGCGCCGGGTTCGGCGGCGGCGGGAGGGGCCGGTTCGGCGGCGGCCGCAGCGGCTGGCGGATCAGCCGCAAAGGCCGGCGCGGCGATGGCACCCAACGCAACAATGGAAGCGCCCATGACGAGCGAACTGCGCAGATACGAACGCAGGCACAAACTGTCAGACATACGGAATTACCCTCCCTGCCAGCCGTTATTTCCGCAACGGCCGGGGCTGTTTTTTTCGAGGCGCGAAATAGCGCCGCACAGCTAAGACTGGCGGCTCCGGCGGTTTATTCCGCGCGATGGTGGATATTTTCCGGGCTCGCCCGGCGCAGCGCCGGACGCTCGATCGCCGGCCCGGCTCCAGCCAGAAAAACGCCGCTTACGGCCTTGATCGACGCCTGGCTTCAGGCCGGCGTTCGGGCCTGCAGCAACTGGCGGAAGGCCTGCAGGTCCTTTTCGGCGACGTCGGATACGGCCCAGAAGGTCATGCCGCCGCGCGTCCAATGCAGCAGGGTGTAGCCGTCGCCGGGCTTGGCCTCCGCCGGTCCAAGGTCGCCATGCCCCGGCCAAATGAACAGGTTGATGACGTGGCGGCCGCGCCGATAGACGATGGCCGCCACCGTTCGCTTGTCGATGTAGTCGAGCCGGCCGCCGACGATCGGGAAACCCTGGTCGGTCAGGTCGACCACCGGCGGCGAGAAGTCGAGCTTGCCGCCGAACCAGGGCTTGACCACGTGCTGGTCGGAGGTGACCACGTCGGTCAGGTGGCCGACGAGCTGCGAGCGGACGTGGCCGGCGACCAGATCCTGCTCCAGCTGCGCCGTCTGCATCTCCGGAACCACCGCGACCGCCAGCACCGCGCAGGCGGCCAGGGCGAGGCCCGCGCCGCCGAAACCCCAGAACGCGCGCTCGCGCCGCCGCCCGCCGCTGAACGGCCTGACGACCGCCGTTGGCGCCGCCGCCCGGGCGGCCGTAGCTTCGGCCGCGCGGACCATGGCCTCCAGCCGCGACGTGAGGGTTTCCGGCGCGACAACGCCGACGCCCGCGCCGCGCAGCGCCATGCGCAGATTCATGGCGTCCGCATAGGCCTCGGAACAGGCCGCGCAGCCGGCGAGATGCGCCTCGACCTCGGTCGCGTGGGCCGCGTCCAGCTCGCCGTCGATCAGGCCCTGCAATCGCTCCTGCCAGTCGGGACAGCCGCTCATGGCCTCACCTCCGCAAGCTTCGCCTCGTGCGCGCGCCAGGCCTCGGCCAGCGCGCCCCGCGCCCGCGCCAGCCGCGACATCACCGAGCCGATCGGGCTTTCGGTCATGGCGGCGATCTCGCGATAGCTCAGCTCTTCCATCTCGCGCAGGATGATGACCTCGCGTAGGCGCGGCGGCAGCCGGTCGATCAGGGCGTGCAGGGCGCCGGCCTGGCTCTTCTTCGCCAGCGCCTCTTCCGGGTCGTCCTGTTCGGTATCGGGAAAGTCCCAGTCCTCATCGTCGTCCGCGTCGTTGGCCGGACGCGACAGCGGCACGGTCGCCTTCAGCCGCTGCTCTCGGAGCCAGTCGTAGAAGCGGTTGCGCACGATGGTCAGGATCCAGCTGCGCCCATCGCCGCCGCGATAGGCCGAGAAGGCGCCAAGCGCGCGCACATAGGCGTCGTTGACGATGTCCTCGGCGACCTCTGGCCGGCGCGACAGCCGAAGCGCCAGGTTGTAGGCCGCATCGGCGTGCACCAGCACCACTTCGCGAAAGCGCCGCGTCTGATCGGGGCTCAGTGGCCCCGGCCGGGCCGTTGGTGCGGCCGGCGTCAGCACAGGTGTCTCAAGCCGCTCCTCCGCGGGCGAACAGGCCTCGGTCGCCGCCCAGGCGGCGTCGTCACGCAGACTAGCGCGTGACGACGACTTTGCCATGCATCTGTGGGTGCAGTCCGCAGTGATAAGCATAGGTTCCGGGCGTCGCGAAGGTGAAGCTGTAGCTTTCGCCGGTGTCGAGCGGGGCCGAACGGAAGGCCTTGCTGTCGGCCACGACGCTGTGGGCGTCATCATCGTTGTTGGTCCAGGTCACGGATGTACCGGCCGGCACGGTGATCGTGGCCGGGCCGAAGTCGAAGTTGGCGATCTTGACCGTCGCCTTGCCGGGCGTCGCAGCCTCGGCCGCCGCGCCCCGGGGGTCGGGGGACAGGGACGCGGCGGCCGAGAGCACCGCCAGGACGGCGATGGCGAGGACGGGACGAACGGGAGTGAGGGTCAGCATGGAGAGGAGGTTCCGTATAAAGGGGTCAGGCCAGGGTCTGGTCAGGCCAGCGTCTCGTCGACGAGGGCCAGCGCGCCGCGGCCGTGCAGGCGGGTGATGTCGCGCACGCCGAGGACATGGCGCAGCTGGTCGGCCGGCACCTTCAGCGGCCCCGGCGAGGCGCCCGGCGTGCCGGCCGCGGCTTGCGGATAGGCGGTCGAGCGGGTGGTGTGGAAGCTGATATTGCCCTCGGTCTTGGTGATCACCTGGTGGATGTGGCCGTTCAGGACGGTCACCGAGCCGAAGCGCCTGAGCGGCATGAGCGCCTGTTGCGCGTCGATCGTGCCCCAGCCCCAGGGCACATAGGCGTCGAACAGCGGCATGTGGGCATAGACCACGATCGGGGTCGAGGATGGGAGATGCGCCACGTCCTTGGCCAGCCAGGCGATCTGCTCGGGCCCCAGATGGCCTTGGCCGTCAGGGTTGAGGTTCACGACATTGACCAGGCCGATGAAGTGGACGCCGGAGACGTCGAAGCTGCGCCAGCCGGTTCCCCAGCTTCCCTTGCCGAAGTGCTGCAGGAAGAGCTTGCCATTGCCCTCGTCGAGGGTGTCGTGCTCGCCGGGGGTGTAGAAGACCGGGACGTTCAGGTCCTTCATCATCTGGGCGACGGTGTCGAACTCGTCGGGCTTCGACAGGTGGGTGAGGTCGCCGGTGTGGATGATGAAGGACGGCTTGACCGGCATCGCCTTGATCTTGCCGATGGCCTCGCGCATCGTTCCCAGCGTGTCCGGGTTGGCCGCCTTGTCGAAGCCGATATGGGTGTCGCTGATCTGCACGAAGTCGAGGCTGCCGGCCTTGCGCGTCGCCGCGTCCGCGGCCGTGGCCAGCACCGAGCTCGCCACCCCGCCGCCGATGGTCCAGAGCACGCCGGCTCCGGCCCAGGCCATGCACTTCATCGCGTCGCGCCGACCGGCGTCGGCGGGCCTATGGTTGGTATCGTTGGTCATGGTTATCTCGCAGAGCCTGAGGTCATGGCGAGCTAGACGAACGGCACCGGCGACTTATTCTCGAAAGAACGAAATGACCCTCTCCGCCCCCGCCCCCCCTTTCACCGTGGCGCGCCTGAGCCGCGCCGACCTGCCGGTCGATACGGTGGCGATGGCGCGGTCCCTGGTCGGCAAGACCCTGACCCACGACCGTCCGGACGGCCGCGCCAGCGGGCGGATCGTCGAGACCGAGGCCTATCCGGTCGGCGATCCCGCCGCTCACGCCTTCACGGGCCTGACCAAGCGCAACCGTTCGCTCTTCCGCGAGCGCGGCCATTGTTATGTCTATCTGGGCTACGGCGTTTCCTGGCTGGCCAATGTGTCCAGCGAGAGCGACGGCGTCGGCGCGGGCGTGCTGCTGCGCGCGTTGGAGCCGCTGGAGGGCGTCGAGCTGATGCGCCACCGCCGCGGCCGCGAGCGGCTGGTCGATCTGGCCAGCGGCCCGGGCAAGCTCTGCATGGCCATGGACATCCATCGCGGCCAGGACGGGTTGGACCTCTGCGGCGACAGCCCGCTCTGGCTGGGCCGGGCCGTGCGGCCAGTCGGCGAGATCGGGGTCAGCGTCCGCATCGGCATCACCAAAGCCGCCGAGAAACGCTTGCGCTTCTTCGAGCGCGGCAGTCCGTTCCTTTCCGGCCCGCGCAGCCTGAACCTTTGATTCCGCGGCTTCCGGCCCGCCCGTGCAACCTGCTATGAGGGCGGCGCGAAGTTTGGGAGCGGCCGCATGACCGACCATATCGAGAAGCCCTGGGCCCTGATGCGCCACCATGCCGGCTGGGCCGACGTCTTCCGCATCGAGGGCGAAAGCGCCGACGCGGTGACCGGCTTCTATCCCGACCGCGAGACGGTAGGCCCCCACGTCAGCTATTCCACCCGCGCGGTCCTGGCCCGCTTCCCGACCTTCGAAGCCGCCCACGCCGCCCGCGAAAGCGGCGTCGCCGAATGGCGCAAGCACGACGCGGCGGTGAAGGAGGCCGAAGCCAGGCTGCGCGCGGCCGAGAAGGTCCGCGAAGACGCCTGGATCGGCTGGCTGAAAGCCGCCGGCGAACGGCCCTAAACCTCGGACGACCGCCGAACTGCGATCAGGCGGAAGACGACGGCCGCGATCAGGCCGACCATGCCTGGATCGAAGGCCTCGGTGAGCAGCTTCATGGGTGGGGCCGGCGTGGTGAGGATCAGGGCGACGGTCCAGAATATCGCGCCGACGGCAGCCCCGATCAGAGCTGCCGTCCAGCCGTTCAGCCAGCCCCAGCGGTAGCGCTGGAAGCCGAGCAGGATCGGGACGACCACCACGATCTCGACAGCCAGGCATATCGCTCCGCCCAGGCCGACATAAGCGATCCAGTACGCCAGGGCGCGGCTCGGATCGGAGAGCACCACTCCCGGCACGACGACCTCGATGGCCCAGAAGCAGGTCAGCCCGACCAGCGGCCCGACCACGAAGGCCAGCCCGATCATCGGGACGGAGCGCAGTTCAAGCCGGCTCTTGGTCATTCCGTCCCGCTTGGGGTTGAGCTGTCGAGCGATAGTGCGCAGATCATCTTCGCCGTGACGACTCAGGATCCCACCCGCCGCCAGGGGGCGACACCCACCGCCGTCCTGTTCGACGCCGATGGCGTTCTCCAGCGCGCGCCGGCCGATCTGCAGTCACGCCTGACGCTTGTGCTGGGCGCGGCGGCGTCCGATCGCGAGGCCTGCATGGCCGACTATTTCACCGCCGAGGCGCCGTGCCTGACCGGCGCGGCGGATTTCGCCGAGGCGCTCGCGCCCGTCCTGGCGAAATGGAAGACGACCAGCGAGATCACCGCGGTTCTGGCCGCCTGGCAGGTGATCGAGGTCGACCATTCGATCCTGGCGCTGATCGCAAGCTTGCGGCGCTCGGGCGTCTATTGTGCGCTCGCCTCCAACCAGGAGCGCCACCGCGCCGGCCATATGTCGGAGACTCTGGCCTATCGCGAGGTGTTCGATCGGGAGTTCTACTCCTGCCACCTCGGTCACATGAAACCCTCGCCTGACTACTTCCACGAGATCGTCCGGCTGGCCGAACTCGACCCGGCCCGGACCCTGTTCATCGACGACCGCATCGACAATGTGGAGGCCGCGCGGTGCGCGGGCCTGCAGGCCGCGCAATTCGTGCTTGGCGAAATCGGCGCCGGCGCGGAGCCAATGCGGCGGTTGCTCGAAAGCTACGGACTGGCGTCCTAGCGGAGCCGGAACCGGATCGGTTTTGAAGGTTTCTCCCTTGCAATCGAACTTCTCGATCGAATTGGAGACGGCAATGTCACTCGATGAAATCGAAGGCGTGACCCGGCAAGGCATCGGGCGGGTGAAGGAAACCGTCGGCGAGGCGATCGGCAATCCGGGGCTGCAGGCCAAGGGCGTGCTGGACGAAGCCCTTGGCACGGTCCAGGAAACCTACGGCCGGGTCTCGGATGGCGCGCGCGGCGCGATCCGTCAGGCGGCCGGCAGGGCGCGCAGCGTCCGCGGCGACCTGGAAGACCTGTTCGATCGCCAGCCCGTGCTGGTGGCCGCGATCGCGCTTGGGGTCGGGCTGGCCATCGGCCTGCTGATGCTGGGCGGCAGCCGCGTCGCCTCCAGCCGGCGCTAGGGAACGGCCCTTCTCTCCTTGCCTGCGGGACACGGTGTCGGTTCGGGGTCGGCTGAAGCGTCCTTGGGGTGAAAACCAAGGAGCGACCTCATGACCACCGCAACCCTGACCCCCTCGCCCGCCAAGGACGAAGCCGACATTCGGCTGATCATCGACGCCATCATCAAGGCCCACCACGACAAGGATGCCGCGGGCATCGCCGCGCCCTATGCGGCGGACGCCGTCCTCTATGATCTGGCGCCGCCGCTCTGCCATCTGGGGCACGACCTTGCGGATGTGCAGGCCTGGCTCGACACCTGGGACGGGCCGATCGAGAACCAGGCGCGGGATTTCAACTTCACCATCGCTGGCGACCTAGCCTTCGGTCACGGCTATTTCCGGCTTGCCGGCGCGAAGAAGGGCTCAGATCAGCGGGTCAGCTTCTGGATGCGCGCGACCATGGCGCTGCGCCGCGACCACGGCGGCTGGCGCATCGTCCACGAACACACCTCCGTGCCCTTCTACATGGATGGCAGCCTCAGGCCGGCCTTCGACCTGGAACCCTGAGGCGGCCCGGCCAAGCTGGCGGGCGCCGGTGTTTTCTGCCAAGACGGCGGCATTGAAAACAACATCCATAGGGAAATTTCAGATGTCGCCTGACGATCATCCCGGACTTGCGTCCGCCGAGCGCGCCGATGCGGTTCATGCCGGCTTTTCTACTTCCGGCCTTGCCGCCCTCAATCAACAGATGCATGGCCTGGTCGACGACCGGCAGCTGGCCGGCGTCGTCACCCTGGTCGCCCGGCACGGCGAGGTGGTGAATTTCGACGCCTACGGGACGCTCGACGTCTCCGCTCCCTCGCCGGTGCAGACGGACTCGATCTTTCGCATCGCTTCGATGACCAAGCCGATCACCGGGGCGGCGATGATGATGCTCTGGGAAGAGGGCAAATGGGCCCTGGACGACCCGCTCGCCAGGCACATCCGGGAATTCGCCGACCTGAAGGTCAAGGCCAGGGACGGATCGCTGGTCGACGAGGCCACACCGATGACCATGCGCCAGATCATGAGCCATTCCGCCGGCTTCGGCCGCGCCGGCGACTATCAGGACGTCAACCTGCGCGCCGGCGACCTGCAGGACATGATCGACACGCTCTCCAAGCTGCCGCTCAGCTTCCAGCCGGGCACGGAATGGCGCTATGGCCCCAGCGTCGACATCCAGGGCTATCTGATCGAGAAACTGTCCGGCCAGGGGCTGGACGAATTCTTCGAAGCCCGGCTGTTCAAGCCGCTGGGCATGGTCGACACCGGCTTCTGGGTCGATGCGGCGAAGGGCGCGCGGGTTTCCCGCATCCACAAATATGTCGACGGCGAGATCGCCGCGGCCGGGCCGTCCAACATCTTCAACACCGCCAGGCCGAAGTTCCTGGCCGGCGGCGGCGGGCTGGTCTCGACGGCGCAGGACTACTGGCGGTTTGCCCAGATGATTCTGAACGGGGGCGAGTTCGGCGGCCGGCGCTATCTGAAGGCTTCGACGGTCGAGTTGATGCACACCAACGTGCTGGCCCCGGGCGTCAACGTCACCCTCTACGCTCCCGACACCACCGGCCTGGGCTTCGGCATGGACTTCGCCATCGTGCGGGATCCGGCCGCCGCCAAGACCAGCCAGGGCATCGAAAGCTACTACTGGGGCGGCGCCTTCGGCACCTGGTTCTGGATCGATCCGATCAACGACATGACGGTCATCGGCTTCATCCAGAACACCAGCGGCTCGACCCCCGGCACGGGCACGCCGCCGGTCCGCGAGCTGTCCGCCAAGGCGGTCTATGCCGCCATGACGGATCGGAAGTTCGCCTGATACATCGCTGATCCGCGAGGCGGAGTATTCGACCACAAAGTACACGAAGGGCACGAAGAAGAACGGGGAAGATGGCGCTGCGCGCCTTTGTGTCCTTCGTGTCCTTCGTGTCCTTCGTGGTCATTATTCAGCGCACAAACGCGCATGGGGCCTCTGGCGTGAACCCCGATCCGCGGCGTTCATGGCGGGCCAGGACGAGCCCGGCTATGACCGACTGGGTGGGTCGGCGCACGGCGCTCACGCAGGCGTGAAGATTGATACGCCGCCCGCAAGGCGCATACTGGGAGAAATGCGGCCGCTTTAGAGCCGTCTCGGGAAGGAAACTCGCCCATGCCCAAGCTTGCCGACCGCTATCCGTTCCCCGCCGCCGAAGGCTCGAACTGGACGGTGCCGCAGGACTTCGACGTCGCCTTCAACTGGGATTATGGCGACGGCCGCGCCACCATGATGGGTCTCTACCGCAAGGGTATCGAGATGCAGTGGGACGCCGAGACCCGCATCGACTGGACCCAGGAGCTGGACGAGGACAATCCCGAGCAGCTGCCGGACGAGATGCTGCCGATCAGCGGCATGGCGCAGTACGAATCCATGTCGCGCAAGGAAAAGGCCAATGTGCGGCGCAATTTCCAGGGCTGGCAGATCAGCCAGTTCATGCAGGGCGAACAGGGCGCGCTGATCTGCGCCGCCAAGATCGTCACCCAGGTGCCGGACATCGATTCCAAGTTCTACGCCTCGACCCAGGTGATCGATGAGGCGCGGCATGTGGAGAGCTACAAGCGCCTGTTGGAAAAGTTCGGCGTCGCCTATCCGATGACCGCGCCGTTGCAGGAGCTGATCGACCAGGTGCTGCGCGACTCGCGCTGGGACATGACCTATCTGGGCATGCAGGTGGTGATCGAGGGCCTGGCCCTGGCCGCCTTCCAGCAGATCCGCGACCACGC
>DASYAQ010000207.1:0-1747 GCA_036501225.1 Caulobacteraceae bacterium
TCGGCCGCCGGCGCCGGGCCGATGGCCACGGCCTGGTCGGCGTCGCGCACAAAGAGCGCGTCGGCGTCGGCCTCGGAATAGACCGCCGTGGTGCGAATGCGCATCCGCCGCGCGGTCTGGATGATCCGGCGGGCGATTTCGCCCCGGTTGGCGATGAGGAGTGAAGCGATCACGTCTGGGCTCAGGCCAGCGAAGTCCACGAGGCCTTTCGCTTGTCCAGGAAGGCCGCGATGCCCTCCCGACCCTCATCGCCGACGCGCGCGCGGGCGATGCGGCGCGCGGTCTCGTCCATTACCTGGTTGTCGAGCCCGTGCTCGGCGACGAATTCGACCAGGTCTTTCGAGGCCGCCACCGCGCCAGGCGCACAGGCCATGATCTCGGCCGACAGCCTGGCTTGCGCCGCCTCCAGCGCCGCCGCGTCGGCGACCACCTCATCGACCAGCCCGATCTTCTCCGCGTAAGCCGCGTCGAACAGCCGCGCGGTGGCGAACAGGCTGCGCGCCCGCCGGGGCCCGATGGCGCGCACCACATAGGGGCTGACGGTCGCCGCGATCAGGCCGAGCTTGACCTCGGAAAAGGCGAACTGGGCGTCCTTCACCGCAATGGCCATGTCGCAGGCCGTGACCAGCCCCGCGCCGCCGCCAAAGGCGCCGCCTTCGACCAGGGCCACGGTCAGCGGCCGCAGATCGTAGAGCTGCTTCAGCATGTGGGCCATGGCCAGGGCGTCTTCGTGATTGTCGTCCTCGGTCAGGTCGGCGGCCTCGCGCATCCAGTCGAGGTCGGCGCCGGCGGAGAAGTTGCCGCCCCGGCCGCGCACGAAGATGATCCGCACGCCGTCCTGGCCATGCAGGGTCTCGAACGCCTGGTGCAGGGCGGCGATGGTGGTGGAATCGAAGGCGTTCTTCTTCGCAGCGCGATTGATCCAGACCGTGATCGCGCCCTCGGGCGTGCCCTCGAACTGAACGAGTTCGGTGGTGGCGTCGGTATCGAGGACCTCGACCAGCGGGTCGTTGATCGGGTTGGTCATAGGAAGTCCTCTCGTCACATCCGAAAGACGCCGAAGCGCGTCGGAGGAATGGGGGCGTTCAGGGCCGCCGAGATGCTCAGGCCCAGCACGTCGCGGGTCTGGGCCGGGTCGATGACGCCATCGTCCCATAAACGCGCGGTGGCGTAATAGGGATCGCCCTCGGTCTCGTAGCGGTCGCGGATCGGGGTCTTGAACGCCTCTTCGTCCTCGGCCGGCCAGGCCTCGCCCCTGGCCTCCATCCCCTCGCGGCGGACGGTGGCGAGCACGCTGGCGGCCTGCTCGCCGCCCATGACGCTGATACGGCTGTTCGGCCAGCTGAACAGGAAGCGCGGGCCATAGGCGCGGCCGGCCATGCCGTAGTTGCCGGCCCCGAACGAGCCGCCGATCAGCACGGTGAACTTGGGCACCTCGGCCGAGGCCACGGCCATGACCATCTTGGCCCCGTCCTTGGCGATGCCGCCGGCCTCGTACCTGCCGCCGACCATGAAGCCGGAAATGTTCTGCAGGAAGATCAGCGGGATCGACCGCTGGCAGGCCAGTTCGATGAAGTGCGCCGCCTTCAGCGCGCTTTCCGAGAACAGCACGCCGTTATTGGCCAGGATGGCCACCGGATAGCCCCAGATGTGGGCGAAGCCGCAGACCAGCGTGGTCCCATAGAGCGACTTGAACTCGTCGAAGCGCGAGCCGTCGACGATGCGGGCGATCACCTCGTGCACGTCA
>DASYAQ010000208.1:0-10972 GCA_036501225.1 Caulobacteraceae bacterium
GAGGTCGCCGACGATCCGCTGGCCCGCGCGCTGGAGATCGCCGAGGAGTTCGCCGCCCGGCCGGCGGAAGGGCTGGCCTACGCCAAACGCCTCACCCGCGCCGCCTTGGACCGCCCGCTTTCGGAGGGCCTGGCCGACGAGCGCCGGAGCTTTTCGCAGGTCGTGCGCCTGCCGTCGGCGATCGCGGCGATGAAGCTTTCGCTGGCGGGCGCGCCGCTTGGGACCCGCGAGCCTTCTTAGGGCCCGGCGTCCGCGACTTCGGTTTGGCCCAGCCGGTCTTGTAGATCATCCTGGTGTCGATCGCCGGCGCGGCCGGCACAGCGCTGTCCGGTTTCAGCCGGCCGCCGAGCGCCCGGCCCTGCGGATCGACCTCGGCGACCTCGCCGGCCTTGAGGTCGCCAAGCTGGTGCGGCCCGTACGAGACGCGGATCAGCCGGTTCACGCTAAGGCCGAGCGCGTCCAGCACCTTGCGCACCTCGCGGTTCTTGCCCTCGGCGAGCGACAGCGCGATCCAGCGATTCACCCCCTCGCCGCTCTTCGGCTCCAGCCGGGCCTGGATCGGCCCATAGGCCACGCCATCGATGGTCAGGCCGTCGCGCAGGGCGTCGAGCGCATCTTGCGTCGTCTGCCCGCGGACCCGCGCCCGATAGCGCCGCACCAGCCCGCTCGACGGCAGTTCCAGCGACCGGGCCAGGCCGCCGTCGTTGGTCAGCAGCAGGATCCCCTCGGAATTCAGATCGAGGCGGCCAACCGAGATCACCCGGGGCAACCCCTTGGGCAGCTGCTCGAACACGGTCGGTCGGCCCTTCGGGTCGGCGTGGGTGGTCACCAGCCCGACCGGCTTGTGATAGCGCCAGAGCCTGGCCGGCTCCGCGGCGCCGACGATCCGGCCATCCACGGTCAGGACATCGGCTGAATCCACCTTGACCGCCGGCGTGGTCAGCACCTCGCCGTTCAGCCTCACCCGGCCGGCGGCGATCAGCCGCTCGACCTCCCGGCGCGACGCCACCCCGGCCCGCGCCAGGGCCTTGGCCACGCGCTCGCCGGGGACCTGGGCGCTGGAAGCTTGACCCGGCGCATCCGGGGCGTTTGGGTCCGACACATGCTCGACCATGATCTTGCGACCATGCGCATCGCGCTTGCCGAGGCGCAAGTCGCCGCCGACGCCGGCGAGGCGCCGGTCGGCGCGGTGGTCTTCGATCCGGCTGCCGGCCAGGTCGTGGCCAAGGCGTCCAATCAGCCCATCGGTCTCTCCGACCCCACCGCCCATGCCGAAATCCTGGCGCTGCGGGCGGCGGCCAGGATCGTCGGCAACTATCGCTTGAGCGGACTGGAGCTGTTCGTGACGCTGGAGCCGTGCGCCATGTGCGCCGGGGCCATCAGCCACGCCCGCATCGCCCGGCTGGTGTTCGGGGCCGACGACGAAAAAGGCGGCGCGGTCGTCCACGGCCCGCGCTTCTTCGACCAGCCCACCTGCCATTGGCGGCCGAAGGTGACGGGGGGCGTTCTGGGCGAAGAGAGCGCCGCGCTGTTGCGCGGCTTCTTCAAGGCCCGGCGCGGCTGAGCGCTTCAGACCCTGGCGCGGCGAAGCGTCAGGTTGATCCGCCCGCCGCCGGGCACGAGGCGGGACGAGCCGGCGAGGATGCGGTCGACGCCGTGGAAGTACCGGCGCGACGGGCCCGCCAGCAGGCTGACGTCGCCGGAGTTGAGGCGAACCGTTTGGGTCGGGTCGCCGCGGGTCGCGCCGCCGAGGCGGAAGACGGCGGTGTCGCCGAGCGAGATCGAGAGCACCGGCGCGGTGAGGTCCTGCTCGTCGGAATCGGTGTGCAGACCCATCTTCGCGCCGCCGCGGTAGAGGTTGACCAGGCAGGAGTCCGGCGGGGTCGGGTCGCCGGCATGCCGCGCCCAGAGCGCCAGCAGGCTTTGCGGCATGGGCGGCCAGGGCTCGCGGGTCAGTGGATGGCGCGGCTCGTAGCGATAGCCGGCCCGATCCGTGGTCCAGCCGCAGGCGCCGAGGCTGGTCTGCTCGACGCTCATCGGCTTGCCGGACGGCGTCAGCGGCCGGTAGAAGGGCGCGGCGCTGGCGGCCGCCAGCACGTCATCAACCAGCGCGGCCTGACCCGCCGCATCGATTGCGCCTGAAATGAGCTGAAAGCCGTTGAACTCCATAGCCTTGATATAGACCGAATCAGGCGCCGCCACGCCGGCCCGGCCCCTTGCAGCGGTCGTCATGGTTCCCATATCGACCTCAACGCGTGAGTATCCCCCAAGCGTGGACTTGCGTTCGAACTAAGAGACGAAACCCCACGGGGGCGGGACGTAGCGGTGCTCGATGAGGCCGCCCAACCCCGCCCGCCACAACTAAGGAGCGTTTGAGCCTCGTCATGAGCAAGATTATCGGTATCGACCTCGGCACGACCAATTCGTGCGTCGCCATCATGGACGGCAAGTCGCCGAAAGTGATCGAGAACGCCGAGGGCGTACGCACCACCCCCTCCGTGGTCGGGATCATGGAGGACGGGGAGCGCCTGGTCGGCCAGCCGGCGAAACGCCAGGCGGTGACCAACCCCACCAACACCTTCTTCGCCATCAAGCGGCTGATCGGACGCCAGTTCGACGACCCGGTGGTGGCCAAGGACAAGGGCATGGTGCCCTATGAGATCGTCAAGGGCCCGAACGGCGACGCCTGGGTGCGCGCCCACGGCAAGGACTATTCGCCCCAGCAGATCTCGGCCTTCATCCTGCAGAAGATCAAGGAAGACGCCGAGGCCCACCTTGGCGAGAAGGTCGAGAAGGCGGTCATCACCGTCCCGGCCTATTTCAACGACGCCCAGCGCCAGGCCACCAAGGACGCCGGCAAGATCGCCGGCCTGGAAGTCCTGCGCATCATCAACGAGCCGACCGCCGCGGCCCTGGCCTATGGGCTGGAAAAGAACGACGGCAAGAAGATCGCCGTCTTCGACCTCGGCGGCGGCACCTTCGACGTCTCGATCCTGGAGATCGGCGACGGCGTCTTCGAGGTGAAGGCGACCAATGGCGACACCTTCCTGGGCGGCGAGGACTTCGACCTGCGCATCGTCGACTACCTGGCCGACGAGTTCAAAAAGGAGACCTCCGTCGACCTGCGCAAGGACAAGCTCGCCCTGCAGCGGTTGAAGGAAGAGGCGGAAAAGGCCAAGAAGGAGCTGTCCTCGACAACCCAGTACGAGGTCAATCTGCCGTTCATCTCCATGAACGCCTCCGGTCCGCTGCACCTCAACATCAAGCTCAGCCGCTCCAAGCTGGAAGCCCTGGTCGAGGACCTGGTCGCCAAGACCATCGGTCCCTGCGACCAGGCGCTGAAGGATGCGGGCCTGAAGAAGACCGACATCGACGAGGTGGTCCTGGTCGGCGGCATGACCCGCATGCCGATGGTCGTGGAATCGGTGAAGGGGTTCTTCGGCCGCGAACCGCACAAGGGGGTCAATCCCGACGAGGTGGTGGCCCTGGGCGCCGCGGTGCAGGCCGGCGTGCTGCAGGGCGACGTCAAGGACGTGCTGCTGCTCGACGTGACGCCGCTCACCCTGGGCATCGAGACCCTTGGCGGGGTGTTCACGCCGCTGATCGAGCGCAACACCACCATCCCGACCAAGCGCAGCCAGACCTTCTCCACCGCCGACGACAACCAGTCGGCCGTGACCATCCGGGTCTTCCAGGGCGAACGGCCGATGGCCGCGGACAACAAGGTGCTTGGCCAGTTCGATCTGGTCGGCATTCCGCCGGCGCCGCGCGGCGTGCCGCAGGTCGAGGTTACCTTCGACATCGACGCCAACGGCATCGTCAACGTCTCGGCCAAGGACAAGGCGACCAACAAGGAGCAGTCGATCCGCATCCAGGCGACCGGCGGTCTCTCCGACGCCGACATCCAGAACATGGTTCAGGAGGCCGAGGCGCATAAGGCCGACGACGAGAAGCGCAAGGCCGCGGTCGAGGCGCGCAACCAGGCCGACGCGGCGGTGCACTCCACCGAAAAGGCCCTGGCCGAGCACGGCGACAAGGTCAGCCCCGAGGAGAAGACCGCCATCGAGACGGCGATCGCCGACCTGAAGTCGGCCCTGGAGGGCGACGACGCCGAGGCGATCTCCGCCAGGACCCAGACCCTGTTGCAGGCCTCGATGAAGCTGGGCGAGGCCATGTACAAGGCCCAGACCGGCGAAGCCGCCGAGGAGGGCCCCAAGGCCGACGACGGGGTTGTCGACGCCGAGTTCGAGGAAGTCGACGACGAGCAGAAATCGGCGTGACGATCGATCGCGGGGGGCGCGTCTTGTCGGTTGACCAAGAAGCGCTCATTGCGAAGTCCGTTCCGATGGCCCACATCCAAGCGGGGCCATCGGGGCGAGACGATCGATGCGACGGTTTAGTAGGGACCTGACGCTGTGACGCAGCGCGATTATTACGAGGTGCTTGGTGTCGACCGCGGTTGCGGCGAGCCGGACCTGAAGCTGGCTTTTCGCAAGCTCGCCATGGAGCACCATCCCGACCGCAACGGCGGCTGCGAAGAGGCGTCGGGCCGGTTCAAGGAAATCAACGAAGCCTATTCGGTGCTCTGCGACCCGCAGAAGCGCGCGGCCTATGACCGCTTCGGCCATGCCGGGGTGAGCGGGGCGGGCGGCGGCGGCTTCAACGACGTACACGACATCTTCAACGAGGTGTTCGGCCAGGCCTTCGGCGACATGTTCGGCGCCGGGCGCGGCCGGCAGAACAACGGCCCGGCGCGCGGCCAGGACCTGCGCTACGATCTGGAGATCACCCTTGAGCAGGCCTATGCCAGCGCCGAGGTCGAGATTTCGGTTCCCGCCGCCATGTCTTGCGAGACCTGCAAGGGCTCCGGCGCCAAGCCCGGCACCAGCCCGACGGCGTGCGGAACCTGCGGCGGCGCCGGCCGCGTGCGCGCCACCCAGGGCTTCTTCTCCATCGAGCGCGCCTGTCCGCGCTGCGGCGGCACGGGCCGGCTGGTGCTGGATCCCTGCCGCGACTGCCACGGCCACGGCCAGCTCAGGCGCGAACGCACCCTTTCCGTACGCATCCCCTCCGGCGTCGACGACGGCGCCCGCATCCGCCTCTCCGGCGAAGGCGATTCCGGCGCGCGTGGCGGCCCGCGCGGCGACCTCTACATCTTCCTGTCGGTCAAGCCGCACGAGCTGTTCGAGCGCGATGGGCTGGACCTGCTCTGCAGCGTGCCGGTGCCGATGTTCACCGCCGTGCTCGGCGGCGAGATCGACGCGCCCTGCCTGCTCGGCGGCGAGAACTGCGACGGCAAGTGCAAGATCAAGGTCAAGGTGCCGGAAGGCGCCCAGACCGGCTCCATCGTGCGCCTGAAGGGCCGCGGCATGCCGTCGCTGCGCTCGCGCGACCGCGGCGACCTGATGGTCGAGCTGATGGTCGAGACCCCGACCAAGCTTACCGCGCGTCAGAAGGAGCTGGTGCGCGAACTGGCCGGCATCTGCGGTGAACAGCAGCATCCCCGCACGCGCGGCTTCTTCACCAAGGCCAAGCATTTCTGGGACGGCGTCACCGGCACTGACACCAAGACCGCCTAACTCGCCAACCAGCCCTTCAGGTCTGGCCAGCGATAGAGCACCGAGGCCACCACGGCGCCGCCGACATATTCGTTGCCGACGTCCTCGCGCCGTCCGCCCAGCCGCTCGTAAAAGGCGCGCGCCTTCAGGTTGTCGCGCAGCACCCAGACCACCAGCGAGGTCGCGCCGCGCGCCGCCATCACCCGCGCCGCGGCGGTGAACAGCTCGCGTCCCAGGCCGTGACCCTGGGCCTGTCTCAGCACATAGAGGGTGGTGATCTCCGCCTCGACGCCGGTGCGCGAGCGCCTGGACCGTTCGGCCGAGACATAGCCGACCAGGCCCTTGTGGCCTTCCGCGGCCAGGGTGGCCTCGCGGGTCGAGAGCAGCCGCTGGCGCCAGCGGTGTTCATGCAGCGCGCTCGACATCCGCTCCAGATAGACGCTGGGCAGGATGCCGGCATAGGTCTCGCGCCAGGCGTCCACGTGCACGCGCGCCAGGGCGGCGGCGTCCGAGGGGCCGGCCGGAGCGATGGCGTAGGTGAGTTCGCGTTGCATTGCGGCATAGAGGTTGCCCCATGCGCGGGCTTCGTCAAGAGCGTCGCGGCGCTTGACCGGCGAGTGTGGCCGAACGACCATCCCCCCATGCCGGCGGCGCTCTACATGGACGCGGTGATCACCCCCAACCGCTCGTTGCCGCTCAAGGGTTTCTATTGGCTGATCGGCGCGCTGGTGGTGTTCAACATGACCGCCGCGGCCTTCTTCCTGGCCATCGGCGCCATCCCCGTTCCGGTCTTTCTCGGCCTGGACGTGCTGGGCGTGCTGATCGCTTTTCGCGCCTCTTACGTCAGCGGCCGGTTGGCCGAGCGGGTGCAGGTCTCGGCCGAGGAGGTGCGCGTGGCTTATGAGGCGGCCGGTCGTTCGCGCACCGTCTGGCGCTCGCCAACCGCCTTCACGGCCGTGGCCGTCGAGTTCGTCGGCGAACACGACGCGCGCGTGCGCCTGAGGCTCTCCGGCCGCCGCCTGACCGTCGGCCGCGCGCTCAGCCCCAAGGAGCGCGGCGACTTCGCCGCGGCCCTCGAGCGGGCCATACTCGCCGCACGCGCTGAGCGGTACTGACCAAACAGAGTGCGGCGTCGACAACCCATCCTTCTCCCGCGAGGGGAGAAGGACGCGGTGACTCAGCCGCGGGTCTAGCGCTTCTTGAACTCCAGGCTCTTGTTGACGATCACCCGGGCCAGGGTCGCGCCGGGGAAGAAGATGTTGGCGGTCTCGACCGTGACGTCGAACAGGAACCTGGGCTCCAGTATCTTGCCGAGATAGGTCTCGAAGGTGGCGCCGCCCGGCCGGGCCGCGCCGGTCAGGGCGTCGTACTCGACCACCGCCTCCTTGCCCTGGCGGCGATAGCGGAAGGCGTAGACCGGCCGGTAGAAGAGGTCGACGGTCTCGATCCGCACCGTCTCCTCCAGCACCCGGTCGGCGTCGATCCTCGACAGCATGGCGGCGACCACCTCGCGGATGATCATCGAGGAGCGGGCTTGCGGCGGCACCACGATGGTTCCGGACTTGGCGATCTCGTTGAGCTCGTCGGGGGTCGTGGCCGCGCCGCCGAACTTCACATAGACGGACATGTCGCCGAGGACGTCCTTGGATAGGCCGTCGTAGTAGAAGTCCTTGTGCGTCTGCTCGCGGCAGGACTCCAGCCCGCTGATGGAGAAGGCGCCGGCCGAGACCGGCTTGGTTTCGGGGCCTAAGACCACCGACCGCACCTCGGGCGCGACCTTGACCGCATAGGTGCGGGTGCGCTCATAGGCATAGGTCGCGGTCGCGCTCAGCCGCCAGAAGGGCTGCAGGCGGCGCTCCTTGTAGACCAGCTCGAACTCCTCGTCCTTGGGCTTGCCGAGCAGGCCGGACATGCGCGCCAGCGCGCCGAAGGCCTCGACCCGCCTGGCCCAGGCGCGGGTCTGCGCGCCTTCCATGGAGGACGGGTCGGGCAAGACCAGGACGCGTTCTTCGGCGAGTTCGACATTCATCGCGCCCATGAAGGAACGAAACGACCGCGCCGCGCAAGGCGGGCGGTCCTTGTCGGTGGAAGCGCGGCCTGGCTAAAATGCATCCGGACCGCCGAACAGACGGGTAGCGCGACATGGACATCAAGGACCTTGTCGACATCGCCATCGACGAAGACCCGAAGACGCCGTGCCTGTGGGTGCCGTCTGCGTCCTGGGAGGCGTTCTGCGCCGCGATCGGACGGACCCCGAACGTCATTGGCGCGGTGATCTATCGCAACAAGACCATCCGGGACGGCGGTCCGTACACGGACATCACCACCCGCCAGCCTTGATCCTAGAGGATGAAGCGCGACAGGTCGGCGTTCTGCGACAGCGCCTCGACCCGCTCGCGCACATAGGCGCCGTCGATGACCAGGGTCTCGCCGGCGCGGTCGCCGGCGGTGAAGCTGATCTCCTCGACCACCTTTTCAAGCACCGTCTGCAGGCGGCGCGCGCCGATGTTCTCCACCGCGCCGTTCACGGCCACGGCGGCGTCGGCCAGGGCGTCGATGGCGTCGGCGGTGAAGGTCAGCGTCACGCCCTCGGTGGCCATCAGGGCCTGGTTCTGGCGGATCAGATTGGCCTCGGGCTCGGTCAGGATGCGGCGGAAGTCGTCGCGGGTCAGCGGCTTCAGCTCGACCCGGATCGGCAGGCGGCCCTGCAGTTCGGGCAGCAGATCCGAGGGCTTGGCGACATGGAAGGCGCCCGAGGCGATGAACAGCACATGGTCGCTCTTCACCGGCCCGTACTTGGTCGAGACCGTCGTGCCCTCGATCAGCGGCAGGAGGTCGCGCTGCACGCCTTCGCGGCTGATGTCGGCGCCGGCGCGGTCGGAGCGCGAGGCCACCTTGTCCAGTTCGTCGATGAAGACGATGCCGCTGGTCTCGGCCAGGTCCAGGGCTTCCTGGGTCAGCGCCTCCTGGTCGAGCAGCTTGTCGCTCTCCTCGGCGATGAGCGGGGCATAGGCGCCGGAGACGGTGGTCTTGTGGGTCTTGGTGCGGCCGCCGAAGGCCTTGGACATCATGTCCGACAGGTTCAGCACCCCCATCGACGCGCCTGGCTGGCCGGGAATGTCGAACCCCTGCAGCGGCGAGCCGGAATCGGCCAGGGTCAGCTCGACCTCCTTGTCGTCCAACTCGCTGGCACGGAGCTTCTTGCGGAAGCTGTCCCGCGTCGCCGGGCCGGAGCCCGGACCGACCAGGGCGTCCAGTATCCGCTCCTCGGCGGCGGCCTCGGCGCGGGCGCGTACGGCGCCGCGGCGCTTTTCGCGCACCATGCTCAGCGCCTGTTCGACCAGGTCGCGCATGATCTGGTCGACGTCGCGGCCGACATAGCCCACCTCGGTGAACTTGGTGGCCTCGACCTTCAGGAAGGGCGCCTGGGCCAGGCGCGCGAGCCGACGCGCGATCTCGGTCTTGCCGACCCCGGTCGGGCCGATCATCAGGATGTTCTTCGGCGTGATCTCGTCGCGGATCGCTTCCGGCGCATGCTGGCGCCGCCAGCGGTTGCGCAGGGCCACGGCCACGGCGCGCTTGGCCTCGACATGGCCGACGATGAAGCGGTCGAGCTCGGAGACGATCTCGCGGGGAGAAAACTCGGTCATGCGGGCCTTCAGGCGCTCAGGGTCTCAACGACCAGCGCGGTGTTGGTGTAGACGCAGATCTCGGCGGCGATGGCCATGGCGCGGCGGGCGATCTCCTCCGCCGTCAGGTCGAACTCCATCAGCGCCCGGGCCGCGGCCAGGGCGAACTGGCCGCCGGAGCCGATGGCCGCCGCGCCATGTTCCGGCTCCAGCACGTCGCCGGCGCCGGTGACCGTATAGAGGTTGGCCTTGTCGGCGACGATCAGCATGGCTTCCAGCCGGCGAAGGCCGCGCTCGGTGCGCCAGTCCTTGGCCAGGTCGACGCAGGCGCGCGACAGCTGCTCCGGATACTGTTCCAGCTTGGCCTCCAGCCGCTCGATCAGGGTGAAGGCGTCGGCGGTGGCGCCGGCGAAACCGGCGATCACCCGACCATCGGCCAGGGTGCGCACCTTGCGCGCATTGCCCTTGACCACGGTCTGGCCTTGCGTCACCTGGCCGTCGCCGGCGATGACGGTCTGGCCGCCCTTGCGCACGGCCAGGATGGTTGTCCCATGCCAGTCCGGAAAAGTGTTATCGGTCATGGGGCGCATGTGGCGGGCGCGAGACCGCGGGTCAAGGTGGATGAGCTTCAGCGACGAGGAGGTCGACCGCTACGCCCGCCACCTGGTGCTGCGCGAGATCGGCGGCGCGGGCCAGCAGGTGCTGAAAGCCGCCAGCGTGCTGATCGTCGGCGCCGGCGGCCTTGGCGCGCCGGCCGCCCTCTATCTGGCCGCCGCCGGCGTCGGGCGCGTCGGCCTGGTCGATCCCGATACGGTCGCGCTCTCCAACCTGCAGCGACAGATCCTTTACGACAGCGGCGACGTCGGGCGCGCCAAGGTCGAGGCCGCCGCCGAACGGCTGACCGGCCTGAACGCCCATGTCGCGACCCAGCCCATCGCGGCGAGGCTGGGCCCCGACAATGCCGCGGCGCTGGTGCGCCCCTATGACCTGGTGCTCGACGGCACCGACGATTTCGCCACCCGGTTCGCGGTCAACGACGCCTGCCTGGCCGAAGGAAAACCGCTGGTCTCCGGCGCCATCGGCCGCTGGACCGGCCAGGTCGGGGTGTTCTCAGGCCGGCCCTGCTATCGCTGCCTGGTGCCCGACATCCCGCCGGAGGCCGAGACCTGCGCCACCGTCGGGGTGATCGGGGCCCTGGCCGGCGTCATCGGCGCGATGATGGCGCTGGAGGCGATCAAGCTGATCACCCGTGCCGGCGAAAGCCTGACCGGCCGGCTGCTGATCTACGACGCCCTCGCCGCCGAAACCCGCACCGTCCGCGTCGGCGCCGATCCCGCCTGCCCGGCCTGCGCCGGTTAGGCGGCCGGCGGGGTCAGGAAAAGGGTGAAGGCGCGCGGCGCGCGGCTTACGCCCCAGAAGCTGTGGCTGAGCGTGATCGGGACCTTGATCGTCCGCGGCGCCGAAAACCGGGTCGCGGCGGCCAGGCAGATGGTGTCGTCGCTCTCGCAGACCGCCAGCAGCCCGTGGCTCGCCAGGGCCTGCGGCGTCACCCAGGGCGCTTGGCCATAGTCGAAGTGGATGAAGCTGTGCGGCCGGTCGGGGCTGTAGAAGGCGACCGCGCCCGGATAGAGGGCCTCGCCCGCCACATAGGTCAGGGGCAGGCCCGTGACATGCCGCCAGACCTGCGTCGCGTCGCGGGCCAGCTCCATCTGCGGCAGGACCACCCGCGGGTCCTTCGACAGCCGGATCATGCCGTAGGCGACCAGCGGCGAGAAGGCCAGCGCC
>DASYAQ010000209.1:0-6810 GCA_036501225.1 Caulobacteraceae bacterium
GTCGGCGACGAAGTGGGCCACCAGGTCCTTGAGCATGCGATGCTCTTCGGCGATTTCGAAATCCAATGACGCCTCCCGAAGCGGCCGTTTCTCAAGTCTCGTCCGGTCGGTCTCCCGACCTAGTCCTCGACCGGCGTCAGCCTAGCCAGTTCCATCTGGCTCGCCGGCTGGCGCGCCGGCCGGCCGCTGACCTCGGCCCCAACATCGTGCGGCAGCGGCAGGAAGAAGGCGAGACCTAAGAAGGAAATCGCCCCGATGATGAAGAAGGCCGGCGTGATGTCGGAGACGACCAGCGCATGGCCGGCATGGCCGTGGCGGAGCAGGCCGAGCAGGATGGCGGCGAAGCCGATGCCGATGCTCTGCGACAGTTGCTGGCCGACGCTGGCCAGGCTGGAGGCGCGGCTCATGCCCGCCTGGTCGATGTCCGCATAGGCCAGCGCGTTCAGCGCGGTGAACTGCAGTGAGCGGAAGAAGCCGCCGACCAGGAGCGTGCCGATGATCAGGGCGTGCGGCGTCGAGGCGCGGAACAGGCCGTAGCCCATGAAGATCGCGCCGGTGATCACGGTGTTGAACACCAAGACGTTCTTGAAGCCCAGCCAGGCGATGATCGGCCGCGCGGTGGCCTTCATCAAAAGCGCGCCGGCGGCGCTGGTGAAGGTGATCAGCCCGGCCTCGAGCGCGCTCAGGCCGAAACCCATCTGCAGCAGCAGCGCCAAAAGGAAGGGCGTCGAGCCCATGGCCATGCGCAAGGGCGTGCCGCCGATGGTCGAGGTCATGAACGACGGCAGCTTGAAGACGCTGAGGTCGAGAATGGCGTGCGGCGTGCGCCGCGCATGCCAGGCATAGACCACCAGGCAGACCACGCCGCCCAGCAGCATCCCGATCACCGTGGCGAACGGCAGGGCGTTGCGGCCGAGATTTTCGAACCCGTAGACGACGCCGGCCAGGCCGCATCCGGTGAGGATAAAGCCGCGCCAGTCCAGCTTCATCGGCTTTTCCTCGCGCACGTTCTCGATGAAGATCGAGACCAGCACCACGCCCAGCACCGCGACCGGCACATTGATGAAGAATATCCAGCGCCAGGAGAAATAGGTGACGATGAAGCCGCCGACCGGCGGGCCCAGCACCGGGCCCAGCATGGCCGGCATGGTCAGATAGGACATGGCGCGAACCAGGTCGGACTTGGGCACCGATTTCAGCAACACCAGCCGCCCGACCGGGGCCATCATCGCGCCGCCCATGCCCTGGACCATGCGCGCCGCCACCAGCTCGGGCAGGCTGTGCGCCAGGCCGCAGAACAGCGAACTGGCCGCAAAGGTGACGATGGCGATGCGGAAGATGTTCTTGGCGCCGAAGCGGTCGGCGGCCCAGCCGCTGATCGGCAGGAAGACCGCTGCGGCCAGCAGATAGGCGGTGATCGCCAGGTTCAGCGTCACCGGGTCTTCGTGCAGCGACCGGGCCATGGTCGGCAGGGCGTTGGAGATGATGGTGGAGTCCAGCGTCTGCATGAACAGCGCGCAGCCGATGATCATCGGCGCCAGCGCGCCTTCGAGCATGCGGCGCTTTTCGGGGATCGCCTGGCTGCTCATGCCCGCTCTCCGGCGATCCGCGCCAGCGGATCCAAGGCCCGCCTGAGCGCCTCGCGCGCGGCGGGGTCGAGCGAGGCAAGCCGCGCCTCCAGCCAGTCGTTGCGGCGACGGCGCACGGCGTCCAGCGCCTTGCGGCCCGCGGCGCTGATCACCAGGCCGAAGCGGCGCTTGTCGTCTGACGGCGGCGGCAGGCGCTTCAGCCAGCCGGCGGCCTCCAGCCGCTTGACATGGGCGCTCATGGTCGGCCGCGAGGTCTGTTCCAGCTCGGCGAGCTCGGAGACCCCGACGCCCTCGCGCTTGGAGACGGCGGTCAGCAGCGTGGCGTCCAGCGGCGACAGCCCCAGCGGCTGAGCCTCGCGGCGCAGCTGCCGGCTGATCCGCAAAAGCGCCGGGCGAAGTGCGTCGGCAAGCGCGGAAACATCCGCGGCCGGACGAAACAGGGTTGTGGTCATGCGATGTAGTTAGGTTGCCTAACTATCTTAGTCAATACGGCAGAACCCTCTCCCCCGCTTTTCGCGGGGGAGAGGGAAGGGTGAGGGGGTCGCGCCGCCGCCGCTGACTTGACGGAGAGGGCCGTCGCGCAAAGCCCCCTCACCCTGCCCTCTCCCCGCAAGCGGGGAGAGGTTCTGGTCTACACCTGCAAAATCTTCCGCACGTCGCTCAGCGGGTCGTCGTCGACGCGGCTTTCGAGGTCGAAGATCATGGTCGCGCGGCGCCTGGCGTCGTAGGCCGGCCAGTCGGGGAGCGCCGGGATGCTGGGATTGCCGGTGCGGGCGAAGGCCAGCCAGGCCTCGGACATCTGGTCGGCCAGCACCTGCGGCTCGTCACCGCGGCCGACGAAGTCCCGCGCCCGCTCGACATTGTCGAACACCAGCGGAATCTCCAGCGCGTGCGGGCATTTCAGCGCGCCGCGCCCGACCGGCGTCTCCCAGGTCAGCATGTACATATAGACCGGGGCCGACCCCTGCGCGGCCTTGCGCTCGGCCAGCGTCACCGAACCGCCCCACATGCCCTGGGCGGTCTGCACCGCGCTGATCAGGTGGGTGGGGGAATAGTCGGGGAAGAGCTTGCGCAGCGCCGCGATCAGGGCGTCCGCCTTGTCGCCGACGGCGTCGTGGGCGCGCTTGTCCAGATCCTCGTCGGTGAATTCGCCGAACTGGGGATGACCGCGGATAAAGAGGGTCGCCTCGTCCTTGTTGGTGCCGATCATCACCGGAACCGCCGCCGAAATGGCCGGGGCCGCGGGCTGGAAGGGGTCGCGCGGCAGGACGATCCCGTCGACACAGGGGCTGAAGCCCTGCATCGGGTTGGCCGAGGCCACGCCGGCCGCCGCGGTCTGGATATCGGCGGCGGAGAGGGTCTCTAGCCTGGCAAGCTCGCCGGGCTTGACGCCCAGTGCGTCGAGAACAGCCCTGGCGTTGCGGGTGGCGGCGTCTTTCGAGACCGCGCGCAGGCCCGGCCCGCTCTCGATGATCGCCTTGTGAAACAGGCCATGTGCGCCGGGCATCGCCTGCAGCATGGAGACCTTGGCCCCGCCACCGCTCTCGCCGAAGATGGTGACATTGGCCGGATCGCCGCCGAAGGCCGCGATGTTGTCGCGCACCCATTCCAGCACCAGCACGATGTCCAGCATGCCGGCCTGGCCGGACGAGGCATGGCCGCCCAGTTCGCCCAGGTGCAGATAGCCGAAGACGTTCAGGCGGTGGTTGACGGTCACGGTCACCACGTCGCCGCGGCGGGCCAGATTGCCGCCGTCATACATGGCCGCGCCGCCGGAGCCGTTGGAAAAACCGCCGCCGTGCAGCCAGACCATGACCGGGCGCTTGCCGCTCAGGCCCTGGGTCCAGACATTGATGAACAGGCAGTCTTCGTCGGTCCCCGGTTGGCCCGGCGCGGCCGGGTCGCCGTTCGAGCGACCGCCGGTGGTTTCTCCCGGTGGCACGCCGCCCTGGATGGCCGGCGCGCCGAGCCCGACCGCGTCGGCGACCTCGCTCCAGGGCTTGGGCTTTTGCGGCGGCTGAAAGCGCAGGGCCCCGATCGGCGCCGCGCCATAACGCAGGCCCTTGAACACCTGCAGCACGTCTTCGCGGTAACCCCGCACGGGGCCGTTCGTGGTCTGCACGACCGTGGTGCGCTCAAGCTCGCGCACCGCGTCCTGGACGTCGGTCATCGTCTCGTCTCCCAAAAAGTCCCGCCGGCGTCTGGCGCGTCCGGTCGGGGTGAATTGTTCAGATGAAATTGATCTCCTGGATCATAGGGCGGGTTGCGGGCGGTTTCCTCAACCCGCTCCGGCCATTCCGCCACGGAAACAGGCGGATGGGCAAGGCTATTCGGCGGCGGCTTCGACCACCGGGGCCGGGACGGGCGGCGGCGCGTCGCGCGGCGTGGCGAAGCGGGCGAGTTTGGGCACCAGCCAATGCTCGATATCGTCGATGATCTCGTAGATCACAGGCACCATGACCAGGGCCAGGATGGTCGAGGTGATCAGCCCGCCGATCACCGCGATGGCCATGGGCTGGCGGAACTCCGAGCCCTTGCCCAGGGCGAACGCCGTCGGGATCATGCCGGCGATCATGGCCAGGCTGGTCATGATGATCGGCCGGGCCCGCTCGCGGCAGGCCTCCATCAGGGCCTGGCGCTGGGGCATGCCCTCGCGCTCGCGCTCGATGGCGTATTCCACCAGCAGGATCGAGTTCTTGGCCGCGATGCCAAGCAGCATCAAGACGCCGATCAGCGACGGAATGGACAACGACTCGCGGGTCAGGAAGAGCGCGACGGCCGCGCCGAATATGGCCAGCGGCAGGGCCGAGATGATGATCAGCGGTTTGAAGAAGCTGCGGAACAACAGCACCAGCACGCCGTAGATCATGGCGGTGCCGGTAAAGAAGGCCAGGCCCAGGGCGCCAAACAGCTCCTGGATCTGCTGGGTCTGACCGACGGCGGCTTCCTGAATCCCCGGCGGCAGGTGCTGCATGATGGGAAGGTGATGCACCTCGTGCAGGCCCTGGCCGATCTGGGTGTTGTTGGTCAGGTCGGCGTCGACCGCCAGCATGTCGCGGCGATCGTAGCGCTGGATGACCGCCGGACCGGCCTGGAAGTCGACGTCGGCCACCGACGAGAGCGGCGTGGTGCCGCCGCTGGCGGTGGGCACCTGCAACGCCCGGATCATGTCGATATTGGACCTGGCCTGCTCGGGCAACCGCACGCGGATCGGCACCCGGCGCTCGCCCGAGGTTAGCTTGGGCACGTTGGCGTCGATGTCGCCGAGGGTGGCGACCCTGGCGATGCTGGCGATCGATTCCACCGTCACGCCGAGGCGGGAGGCCTGGTCGGGCTTGGGCCGGATGGCGATTTCCGGGCCGATCGGCGGGGCCGAGGGTCTGGGATCGGCGACGCCTTTCAGGGTGCGCATCTGGCGCTCGAGATCATCGCCCGCCCTGTTCAGCACCGCCTCGTCCTCGCCGGTCAGCACCACCTGCAGCTCGGCCGCGCCGAAACCGCCGCCCTGGATGGAGACGCGCGCGTCGGGGATGCTGTTCAGATAGGGACGGATGGCGTCCTGGATCTGGGTGACGGTGCGGCTGCGCTTGTCGTTGAGCACGACGGTGACGGTGCCCTGGGAGAGCGAGCCGGTATTGCCGCCGCCGAAGCCTTCCCCGGCCACCGAACCCACCTGAGCGAAGATCTTGGTCGCCTCGGGGATTTTCTGGTGGATCAGGTCGGTGGTTTCCTCGGTGATCCGCTGCATGTCGGCGAGGGTGGCGCCAGGCGGGCCCTGAATGCCGATGAAGGTATAGTCGTCGTTGCCCGGCGGCTGCACGCCGGTCGGCAGGCCGACGGCCAGCACGCCCAAGGTGACGATCACCAGGCCGGCGCCGATGAACGACATGATCCAGCGGTGCGACAGCGCCCATTCCAGGCTGCGGCGATAGAAGGGCCGCAGTTCCCCGCGCGGATGTGGTTCGACGTTGGCCTTCAGGAAATAGGCCGCCATCAGCGGCGTCAGAAGCCGCGCCACCAGGAGCGAGAACAGCACCGAGATGACCACGGTGACGCCGAATTCCTTGAAGAACTGGCCGGGGATCGAGCCCATGAAGGAGACCGGCGCGAACACCACCACGATGGAGGCGGTGGTGGCGACGACGGCCAGGCCTATCTGGTCGGCCCCCTCCATCGAGGCGCGATAAGGCCGCGCGCCCGCCTGCACCCGTTTCTGGATATTCTCGATCTCGACGATGGCGTCGTCGACCAGGATGCCGATGACCAGCGTCAGGGCGAGCAGGGTCACGATGTTCAGGCTGAAATGGAAGAAGGCCATGAACAGGAAGGTCGGGACCAGCGACACCGGCATGGCGATGGCCACGATCGCCGTCGAGCGCCAGTCGCGCAGGAAGAGGAAGACCACCAGCGAGGCCAGCAGCATGCCTTCGAACATGGTGCGCAAGGTCGCCGCGTAGCTGTCGCGGGTGGCGTCGACGGTGGAGAAGATCGGGGTGAACTGGACGTCCGGATAGGTCTTGCGCAGCTTGGCGATGTTCGCCTTGACGGCGTCCTCGACCTGCACCTCGCTGGCGTCGTTGGTTTTCAGCACCTGGAAGCCGACCACCGGCCGGTTGTCGAGGCGGGCGAAGCCGCGCGGCTCGCCGGCGCCGTCGCCGACATCGGCGACGTCCGACAGTTTCACGTAGCGGCCGCCGGCGGTCGGGATGGTCAGGTCGCGCAGCCGCGCGACGGTGAGCGCGGAGCCGAGCACGCGCACGGTCTGCTCGCGGCCGCCGACATTGACCCGGCCGCCCGGTATGTCGGTATTGAAGGCGCCCAGCGCGGTGTTCAGCGCCGAGGCGGTCAGGCCCTGGGCGGCCATCCGGTCCGGATCGACCAGGACGTTGATCTCACGGTCGACCCCGCCGACGCGGGAGACCTGGGCGACACCCTTTTCGTCCTGCAGCGAGCGCGAGATGGTGTCGTCGACGAACCAGGACAGCTCGCTGGCCGACATGCTCGACGAGGCGACGGCATAGGTCAGGATGGGGCTGGAATCGATTTCCAGACGCTCCACCTGCGGCGGATCGATCTCGCGCGGCAGGTTGGCGCGGGTCTGGTCGACCCGCTGGCGCACCTCGTCGGTGACCTTCTGCAGATCCTCGCCAAGCTCGAACTGGACCTGGGTGGTCGAGACGCCCTGGCTGACCTCCGACTGCATGTCGCGCACGCCGGCGAT
>DASYAQ010000210.1:0-2844 GCA_036501225.1 Caulobacteraceae bacterium
ATCTGCGCCCTCAACCTGTCGCGGCTGGCCGAGGAGATGGTCATCTGGTCGACGCCGCAGTTCGGCTTCATCCGGCTGTCGGACGCCTTCTCCACCGGCTCGTCGATCATGCCGCAGAAGCGCAATCCCGACGCCGCCGAGTTGGTGCGCGCCAAATCCGGCCGCATCCTGGGTTCGCTCACCGCGCTCTCGATGGTGATGAAGGGCCTGCCGCTGACCTACGGCAAGGACATGCAGGAGGACAAGGAGCCGCTGTTCGAGGCCTTCGACGCGCTCGACGTGGCGCTGGCCGCCATGACCGGCATGGTCGCCGACCTGATCGCCGATACCGAGGTCATGGAAGCCGCCGCCAGCGGCGCCTTCGCCACCGCCACCGATCTGGCCGACTGGCTGGTGCGCAAGCTGGATATGCCGTTTCGCGAAGCCCACATTGTCACCGGCCGGGCGGTAAAGCGCGCAGAGCAGCTTGGCCTGACCGATCTGGCCGAGCTCGAGCTTGTCGAGCTGCAGGCCATCGAACCGCGCATCGCCCCAGGCGTTTATGAGATGTTGAGCCCACGGGCGTCCGTGGAGAGCCGCATCAGCTATGGCGGAACCGCGCCCAGCCAAGTCAGGGCGCAGATTCAACGTTGGAAGGACCAGCTAAGATGATCGCCCGCCCCGTCTATGCCGCCGCATTCCTGGCCGGCCTCGCCCTTTCCGGGTGCGGCAAGCTGGGCGACCTGGAACAGCCCGCGCCGATGTTCGGCGCCCAGGCCAAGGCCGACTATGAGGCGCAGCATCGGGCCCAGGACGCCGCCCGCGCCCGCGCCCAGGCGGCGAGGACCCCCGAGGCCGAACAGAACGGCAATACGCCCGACCCGAACGCCTTGCCCTTGCACGTCGCGCCCATCGCACCGCCGGTTCCCGGCCGCACCGATCCGGACGGCCCGTACGGACCGCCGACCGCCTTGCCGACGCCCGGGCAGCCCGCGGCCGATCAATGAACCACTTCGAGCTGCGGGATGGCGAACTCGCCTGCGAGGCGGTCCCGCTCGCCCGGATCGCCGAGGTGGTCGGCACGCCGGCCTATGTCTATTCGACCGCGACCCTTGCGCGGCATTTCACCGTGTTTCGAGACGCCGTGCGCGGACTCGGGTCTCCCGAGCCGCTGATCGCCTACGCGGTCAAGGCCAATTCCAACCTGTCGGTGCTGAAGGTGCTTGGCGACCTCGGCGCGGGCGCCGACACGGTCTCCGAAGGCGAGATCCGGCGCGCGCTTGCCGCCGGCATCCCGCCCGGGCGGATCATCTTTTCCGGCGTTGGCAAGCTGCCACATGAGATCGAATTCGCGCTCGAGATCGGCGTCAGCGAGATCAACATCGAGTCCGAGCCCGAACTCGACCTGGTCGCCCGGGTCGCCGAGCAGCTGGGGACCCGCGCCACCGTGGCGCTGCGGATCAATCCGGATGTCAGCGCCGGCGCCCACGACAAGATCTCCACCGGCAAGGCCAGCTCCAAGTTCGGCATCGCCATGGTCGAGGCCGAGCGGGTCTATGCCAGGGCCGCAAACAACGCCCATCTGCGCGTCGCCGGCGTCGCCTGTCACATCGGCAGCCAGATCGGCGACCTCGCCTCGATCGAGGAAGAGGCGGGCAAGATGCGCGGCCTGGTCGAACGCCTGCGCGGCGAGGGCCTCGCCGTCGAGCGGCTGGACCTGGGCGGCGGCCTCGGCGTGCCCTATTTCAACCAGCCGGAGCCGCCCGGCCCCGAGCGCTACGCGGCGGTGCTGGCGCGGGTGCTGGACGGGCTCGACATCAGCCTCTCCTTCGAGCCCGGCCGGGTGATCGCCGCCAATGCCGGGGTGCTCCTGTCGCGCGTCACCCACGTGAACCTCCGCCCCGATGGCCGCCGCTTCCTGGTGCTGGACGCTGCCATGAACGACCTGATCCGCCCGGCCATGTACGAGGCCTTCCACGACATCCGTCCGGTGCGCGCGCCGGCGGCGGACGCCGGCTCCGAACTCTATGACGTGGTCGGCCCGGTCTGCGAGACCGGCGACACCTTCGCCCGTGACCGCTCCCTGCCGCCGCTCGTCGCGGGCGATCTGGTCGCCTTCATGTCCGCCGGCGCCTACGGCGCGGTGATGGCCAGCGAGTACAACAGCCGCCTCCTGGTCCCCGAGGTTCTGGTCCACGGCGACAGGTTCGCCCTCGTCCGCCCCCGCCCCACCTACGACCAGATGCTGGCCGCCGAACCGCTCGCGCCGTGGCTGTAGAACACCTCTCCCAAAGGGTACAGGGGCCCAGAGCGAACCAGACTTCTCCCAGAGGGAGAAGTCTTTGATCAGCGCTCCCGCAGGCTCACTTCTCCCGCTTGAACCGCAGGTATGGCAACGCGGCGGCGACTTCGCTGCGCAGACTCAGGGCTGTGGTCACGGCCCAGCCGAAGAAGCTCGAGCGGCTCATGCCGAACTCGGCGGCGCGGCGGTCGACGCGGGCGATCAGGCTCCGGGGCAGATAGACGTTGATCCGGTCGGACTGGTCCATGGGTTCGACGCCGACGGCGAAGAAGGCGACGAAGTCGCAGCCCTTGGGCAGCTCGATGCCGTCCAAGGCGGTCGGCTCGGGCAGGGCCTTGCCTTCGAAGGCAAGCTCCTCTGCGCCCTCGGCCAGTGCCTGCTCAGCGTTAGCCATGGCCTCTTCCTGGGAGCGGGCCGCGGTGACCACGCCCGGGAAATCGGGGAACCAGACGCCGTAGACGCCGCCTTCGCCGCGTTCGAGCACGGCGGGATAGAAGCGTTGAGCCATTAGCAAGCCTCCGATAGCCGATGTGTTTTTTAACACACCCGAAGCCAATCGCCAG
>DASYAQ010000211.1:0-1592 GCA_036501225.1 Caulobacteraceae bacterium
TGGCGGGCTTCCTCGCGGGTCTGGTTGGCGGCGTATTCCTGCGCCCCCTGGTCGTAGAGCACGTGGCAGAGCGAGGCCGAGAGGTTCAGCGCGCCCTGCTCGCCGTGCAGGATCGAGGACAGGCTGCGCAGGGTCTGGGCGTTGATGAAGCGGATGCGGTCCTTCGGGTCGGAGAGGATGTCGGAGACGTATTTGGTGTGCAGCGCGCCCACCATCTCCTCCGGCAGCAGCGCCTCGTTCTCCATGTCGAACGGCTCGTCGAAGTCGATGTACTTCTTGTCGAGCGGATCCCAGAAGTGGTCGTGAGTGGCCGAGATGATCTTGTCGAAGGCGGTCGAGCGGGCGTTGTAGCGATCAAGCTGCAGCATGGATTCGAAGTCGTCGGGGGCGACGGCCTCGTACATGGCGTCCTTGGTGATGTTGTGGTCAGTCATAGCGCCACTCCTTGGGGGCGCGGCCTGGGGCGCCCTGGCATCTGTTCAGTGCTTAAATGTAGCCTCGAACGTCGCCCGTCAAGAAAAATGACGGGGGCGTCACGAATCTTACGAGAGGTTAATCCTGCTCACGGTCGTCAATGGACGCGGAATCCTCGACCCGGTCGATGTCCTCGTCGGACAGGCCGAAATGGTGGCCGATCTCGTGGACCAGCACGTGGCCGATCAGTTCGCCCAGGCTGAGGTCGCCGCGTTCGGCCCATTCGTCGAGGATCGGGCGGCGATAGAGGAAGACCATCGCCGCCGTTGGCGAGGGGTCGAACAGCGAGCGCTGCGCCAGGCTGACGCCCTGGTAGAGGCCGGTCAGTTCGAAGGCGTCCTCGAGGCCCAGCTCCTCGAGCACCTCCTCGTCGGCGAAGTCCGCCACCTGGAAGACCACGTCGCCGACCAGTTTGCGGAACGCGTCCGGCAGGGCGGCGTAGGCGCGGTCGGCCAGGGCGGCGAAATCGTCCAGCGAGGGGGCGAGCGCGCCGGACCAGTCGCGGCGGCTAATCATCCGGCATGAGGATATGCGGCGCCTCGGGCGGGCGGACCTCGAACAGGCCGATGTCCAGCGGCTGCTGCGGCTTCATTGAGCGCAGCGGCTCGCCAAGCCGTTCGCGCAGGGCCTTGGCGTCCAGCGGCGCGGTCTTGCGGCCGGCGCGCGGGGTCGACGGCGGCTCGGCCTGCAGCAGCGGCTGGGCCACGGCGACGCGCCAGTAGCGGATGGAGAGGCGCCAGACCGTCGGCCGCGGCGCGTTCGGTTTCGGCCAGCGGCGGCCGTGGCGATAGACCGGCTGCATCACCGGCTTGGGCTCGGGCGGACCGGCGGCCATCTCGACCAGGGCGCAATAGCGATCCTCGGGCTCGATGCTGACCCGGTGCTCGGGCCGCTCGTCGTCCAGCCGACCGGCATAGGCGCCGAGCGCCGCCTCGCGGCTGTCGAAGGCCGGCCCGGCCGCCTCGCTGACGAATTCAACCGCGGCGCCGGCCAGAGCCTCCGCCTCGCTGGCGCGCGCGGCCCGGGCCATGGGGGCGGAAAGCGCCGCCTCGGCGTTCTGCGCCACGGGATAGCGGATCGCGGTCATGGCCTATTCTGCCTCAGATACGGGCGGCTTT
>DASYAQ010000212.1:0-9809 GCA_036501225.1 Caulobacteraceae bacterium
AGCGCGGCGCCAGGATCATGATCATCTGGCGGCCTTCCATGCGCGGCTCGTATTCGACCTTGGCGACAGGATCGAAGTCGGCGCGGACCTGCTGCAACAGCTTCATGCCCAGTTCCGGGTGGCGCATTTCGCCGCCGCGGAAACGCAAGGTCACCTTCACCTTGTCGCCCTCTTCGAAGAAGCGGTGCATGGCGCGGGCCTTGACGTCATAGTCATGGGTGTCGATGTTCGGCCGAAGCTTGATCTCTTTGATTTCGACCAGCTTCTGGCGCTTGCGGGCCGCGCCTTTCTTCTTCTGCTCTTCGAACTTGTACTTGCCGTAGTCGAGGATCTTGCAGACCGGCGGGTCGGAGTTCGGCGAGACCTCCACCAGGTCCAGTCCGGCCTCCTCGGCGGCTTCGAGCGCGGAGGCGGTCGGCATGACCCCTTGTTTTTCACCGTGCTCGTCGATCAGGAGCACGCGGGGGACGCGGATATCTTCATTGATGCGCGGGCCGTCCTTGGACGGGGGCGCTGGCATGGGACGACGAATAGGCAAGTTCTCCTGAACCGTTGGCGTGGTGAAGCGTAGGCGCTCAAACCTTACGCTTCCGCTGACATATGACCAAGCGCCGAGCGCCGATCAAGGCGTGCGTCGCAACGCGTCGTTCGGCATCTTGGCGACAAGCCGGTTGACGGCGGCGATCGCGTCGCTGACCGGAAGCGCGTTCAGGTCCTCGGCCTGCAGCACGGCCACATGGCCGCGCGGGCCGCAAAGCGCCGGATCGGAGGCCGCGGAAAACAGCACCAGGGTCGGCGCGCCGGCCGCGGCGATCAGGTGAACCGGGCCGGTGTCGTTGCCGATGGCGACGGTCGCGCGCGCCCCCAGCGCCGCGATCTGGGCGAAGTCGGTGCGCCCGGTGAGGTCGCGCGACTGCACCTTGCGCTGGATGGCCATGGCCAGCGCGCTCTCCTGCGGTCCGCCGACCACCAGTATGTCCAGCCCGCGCTCGCGCAGGTGCTGGCCAAGCTCGGCGAAGCGTTCGACCGGCCAGCGCTTCTCCGGCCGGTGCGCCGAGGCGCCGGGAACCAGCAGCGCATAGGGCCTGGAGGTTCCGGCCGAATTCATCGGCCGCGCCGCGCCGGACCTCTTGACGATCCAGCTGAGGTCCGCCGGCGGCGCCGAGCCGGGGGTCAGCGGCGCGTCGGGCCAGATTCCGGCGGCCTTCAGCTGTTCGGCCTGGCGCTCGAGCGTGTGCATGCGCCCGCGATCGCGATTGCGCTGCGGCAGGCTGCAGCCGACCGCGACCCCCGACCACTCGGGCGGAAACGGCCGCAGCAGCTGAAAATACAGGTTGGAGCGCGACGAGGTCTGCAGGTCGTAGACGCGGTCGTACTTGGCGGCGCGCAGCCGGCTGATCAGGGACAGGGTCTCGCCGATGCCGGCCGGCCGGCCATCGGGGGCGATGCTGTTGAAATAGGGGCTGGCCCTGGCCAGGGCCTCGAACGGCGGGGTGGTCAGGAGCGTGATGTTCGCGCCGGGATGCGCCTCGCGAATCTGCTTCATCGCCGCCAGCGCCTGCACGAAGTCGCCCAGGGCGCCGAGCTTGATCACCAGGATCTTGCGGATTTCACGCGTCTTGCGGCTCACAAACGGCCCTCGAGCAGCCTGGCGTAGACTTCCAGCGTGGCTTCGCACATGGCCGTGGCCGAATAAAGCCGCCGTGCGCGCGCCTGGCCGGCCGCGCCCATGGCGGCGCGGCGCTCCGGACCCGCCGCGATGGCCTCGGCCATGACCTGAGCGAGCGCCTGGGCGTCGCGCGGCTTGAACAGCCAGCCGGTTTCGCCGGCCAGGACGGTCTCGCGCGGCGCGCCGTGATCGGCGGCGATGATCGGCCGGCCCATGGCCTGGGGCTCGACCGCCGTGCGGCCGAACGGCTCCGGGTCGAGCGAAGGCGCGCAGGCGATATCCGCGGCCAGATAGGCCGCCGGCATGTCGTCGCAATGGCCGACCAGCCGCACCCGGTCGTCCAGGCCAGCGGCGGCGATGGCCGCCTCCAGCTCCTGGCGATAGCCGCTGCGGCCCTGGTCGTCGCCGGCCAGGATGACGACAAAGTCGTCGCGGTGCGATTTCAGCCGTTGCGCGGCCTCGATCAGCAGTCGCTGCCCCTTCCAGCGGCTGAGGCGGCCGGCCAGCAGGAATCGGATGCGGCCATCGTCGACGGGGATTCCCCAGGCGTCCAGCAGGGCGGTGACGCGCTGCGGCGCGACCGTCGCCGGGTCGAACCGGTCGACATCGACGCCGCGCGCTATGGCGATCACCCTGGCCGGATCTATCCGATGTTCGGCGATGACGTGGTCGCGGGTGAAGTCCGAATTGGCGATGGTCGCCTGGCCCTGGGTCATCACCGAATTATACCAGCGCTTCAGCGGGTTACCCGCGCTGTAGACACCATGATAGGTGGCCAGGCACGGCACGCCGGCCGCGCGCGCGGCGGAAAAGGCGGCGAAGGCCGGGGCGCGGGAGCGGACGTGCACCAGGCTGACGGCCTCGCGCCGGATCAACTCGGTCAGCCGCCCGCGATTGGCCAGCATGACCAGCGGATTTTTCGACTGCATCGGCATGGGAACCCAGACCGCGCCGCGCGACTGCAGGTCCGGCACCATCCGCCCGCCGCGGGAGGCGACGAGGGCGCGCCCGCCCGCCCGCACCACCGCGGCGGCCACATCCAGCGTCGTCTGCTCGGCGCCGCCGGTCTCCAGGTCCGGAATCACCTGCAGCAGCGTGAAATTGGCGGGCAGCACGGGCATCGGCCCCTGCATAAACGATGGCGCCCCGTTCCTCCACCGTACCGAGATCCGCCACCGTAGGGGGAGGGGGACCGCACGAAGTGCGGTGGAGGGGGTGCGACGCCGGCCGCGCCCGTTTCAAGGATGACCTAGGTCTGGCTTGCGACCGCCGAGGCGCGGCTGACCCCCTCCACCATGCTTCGCATGGTCCCCCTCCCCCAACGGGGGAGGAGCTGGATCAGACCGCGCGCAGCCGCTCTTCGGCCCTGTTGCCGGCGAGCGCGGCGGCGCGGTCGGCGTTCCAGGTCGCGGCGCTGGGGATTTTGCTCAGGTCGGCGCGGTCGGCGTGGGCGCGGGCGATCTCGACGATGTCGGTCATCAGCCCGGCTTCCAGCGTGATCGGCTCCAGGCCGAGGCCGATCAGGGTCTGGTTGCAGGCGGCGAGCTCGTTCTCGCTGGCCTCGTTGCGCGGATTGGCGACGAACTCGACCGCGGCCCCGGTCAACCGCGCCACCATGCCGCCCAGGTCGCGCACCCGCCAGCATTCGGTCATCTGGTTGAGGATCTTGACCCGCTCTCCGGCCTGCGGCGGCCGGCTCAAGGCCAGCGCGATGCAGCGCACGGTGTCCTGGATATTGATGAAGGCGCGGGTCTGGCCGCCGGAGCCATGGATGGTCAGGGGATGGCCGAGCGCCGCCTGGATCAGGAAGCGGTTCAGCACCGTGCCATAGTCGCCGTCATAGTCGAACCGGTTGACCAGCCTGGGATCGGCGCGGGTCTCCTCGGTCTGGCAACCCCAGACGATGCCCTGGTGCAGGTCGGTGATCCGCAAACGGTCGTTCTTGGCGTAGAACTGGAACAGCAGCTGATCCTGGGTCTTGGTCAGGTGGTAGATCGAGCCCGGCTGGACCGGGTGCAGGATCTCGCGTTCGACCAGCACTCCGTCGGACTCGATCATCACCTTCAGATAACCCTCGGGGATCGCGCCCGCGGTCGCGCCATAGCCATAGACGCCCATGGTGCCGAGATGGACCAGGTGGACGTCGCGTTCCGACTCGACGACGGCCGCCAGGAGGTCGTGAGTGGCGCAGACATTGTTGCGGACCGTGTAGCGCTTGTGGCGTGACGACTTCATCGAATAGGGCGCGGCGCGCTGTTCGGCGAAATGCACCACCGCGTCCGGCCGCCACGCCCCGATCAGGGCGAGCAGCTCGTCATAGTCCTGGCCCAGGGTGAGCGGGAAATAGTCGATGGTTTCGCCGCCGATCTCGCGCCAGGCCTCGATCCGGGCGCCGAGCGTTTCGATCGGGGTGAGGGACTGGACGCCGAGCTCGGCGTCGATATCGCGGCGCGACAGGTTGTCGACAATGCCGATTTCACAGCCGCGCGCGGACAGGTGGAGCGCGGTCGGCCAGCCACAAAAGCCGTCGCCGCCAAGAATGAGCACCCGCATGACCGCCTCGCTAGAAGCCTGGTACGACGGAGATCCGACTCCGCCTCGTGCTTAATCCGACCCCAGGTTGACACGTTGATGACGGGTCCGTCGACTCCGTCACGCGCTCTGGTCTAGGAGAATGCGGAAGCACGCGCCCCTTCGCGGCGCGGCTGGACGGGACCGCAGGCGCAGTGAGCGGGACGCAACCCATTGTCGTGACAGGTGTCGCCGGCTTCATCGGCCGGGCGGTGGCGATGCGCCTGCTGGAACGCGGCGATGCGGTGATCGGCATCGATAGTTTCAACGACTATTACGATCCGGGCCTGAAAGAGGCGCGGGCCGCGACCCTGGGCGCGCAGGCCGGCTTTCAGCTGCGCCGCCTGGACATCGCCGAGCCCGAGGTCTTCGCCGGCGTGTTGCGGGAGAGCGGCGCGCGGCGCGTCGTGCATCTCGCCGCCCAGGCGGGGGTTCGCTACGACAATGCGGCGGCTTACGGCCGCTCCAACCTGATGGGGCACCTGGCGATGCTGGAGGCCTGCCGCGCCGCGCCCGGCTTCGAGCACCTGGTCTATGCCTCGTCGAGTTCGGTCTATGGCGAGCGGACCATCGCCAGGGCCTTCAGCGAGGGCGACCGGCTGGAGCCGCCGGCCTCGCTCTACGCGGCGACCAAACAGGCCGACGAGCTGATGAGCCAGGCCTACGCCCACCTCTACGGCCTGCCCCAGTCCGGCCTGCGCTTCTTCACCGCCTACGGACCCTGGGGTCGGCCGGACATGGCCTATTACGCCTTCACCCGCGCCATGCTGGCCGGCGAGACCATCGAGGTGTTCGGCGAAGGCCAATTGCAGCGGGACTTCACCTATATCGACGACATCGTCGACGGCGTCACAGGCGTGCTCGACCAGCCGCCGGATCGGCCGCCGCATCGGCTGTTGAACATCGGCGCCGGCCGGCCGGAGCGGGTCGCGACCCTGATCCAGATCCTCGAGCGGCTGCTGGGCGTCGAGGCCCGCATCGTGCTGCGCGAGAAGTCCGCGGCCGACGTCTCCGCCACCTTCGCCGACACCGCGCGGATCGCCACCCTGACCGGCTACAAGCCGAAGGTGGGGCTGGAAGAGGGTCTGGCGCGGTTTGTGGAGTGGTATCGCGCCTACGCAGCTATGCGGCGCTAGCGCTTCAGCAAGTCCTCGATCATCGCGCGCGCAGCCGCCGCGATGTCTGGCCGCTTGAGTGCGAAGGCCACGTTGGCGCGCAGCAGGCCGAGCTTGTCGCCACAGTCGTAGGTGACGCCGTCGTATTCGAGCGCGTGGAAGCTCTGACGGCCCATCAGCCGCGCCATGGCGTCGGTCAGCTGGATCTCGCCGCCGGCGCCGGTCTGATGCTCGGCCAATACTTCGAAGATCTGCGGCTGCAGGATGATGCGGCCGCTGATGAGGAGGTTGGAGGGTTCGGTCCCCGGCGGCGGCTTCTCCACCATGCCGGTCATGCGGCGCAGGCGGCCCTCGCCGTCGCCGAGCGAGACGATCCCGTACTTGTGCGCCTCGCCTTCGGGCGCCGGCTCGACCACCACGATATTGCCGCCGACCTGTTCGTAGGCGTTCACGGCCTGAACCAGGGCCGGCGGGGCCGCGTCCATCACCATGTCGGAATAGATCACCGCGAACGGCTCGTCGCCGATCAGGTCGCGGGCGCACCAGACGGCGTGGCCGATGCCGAGCGGCTGCATCTGGCGCACGAAGCTCATCTCGCCCGGCCGGGCGAGATCGGCCATGACGTCGGCGAGGATCTCGGTCCTGCCCTTGGCCTGAAGGTTCTGCTCAAGCTCGGTATTGTGGTCGAAATAGTCCTCGATGGCGTGCTGGCCGCGGCCGACGACGAAGACCATGTGCTCGATCCCTGCCGCGCGCGCCTCGGCGACGACGTAGGACAAGATCGGCCGGTCGACGACGTTGAGCATGTTCTTCGGCGTCGCCTTCGAGGCGGGCAGGACGCGCGTGCCAAGGCCGGCGACCGGCAGTACGGCTTTGCGGATCGGCTTCATGCGCCCATCCCCTAGCCGAGGCCGGCCCCGCGCGCCATAGGCCGGAACCTTCGCAAGCCGGGTGGTGTTGGGTTGGAGAGCTTGCGCGAGGAACCCGCCATGGCCGTCGAAGGTCCCAACTATCCGCCGCATCCGCCGCTGGCCCGGCCCGGCTGGTGGCGCGACCGGCGCATCTGGTGGGCGGCGGTCGCGGTCATCGTGGCGCTCATCGTCCTGTCGGCCCTGGCGCGCAGCCTGCCCAGGCCGGGCGACAGCGCCACCGACGCAAACGTCCTGGGCAGCGGCACGGCGGCGAGCGGCGCCGGCCCGGCCAACGGGACCAATGTCGGCGCGGCCGGCGGCCCCGTGAACAACGGCGCCGCTCCGGCCGCCGGCGCCAGCGCGGTCGGCAACGGATCGACCGGCGGCCCGGCGGCGCTCGGACCAACGGGCTCACCCGCCGGCATCGGTCCGGCGGCCAACGGCGCCGCCGCCAACGGTCCCGCCGCCAGCGCCCCGGCCGGCGCGAATGGATCCACGGCCGGCGCGAACGGCGCCAACGGGAGCATGGCGGCGGCCAATGGCGCCGGCGGCAGCGCGGTCGGCGCCAATGGCAGCAATGCCGGCGCGCCGGGCGGCGCCGCCGGCGCGGCCGGCGGGAATGGCGCGGCGGGGGCCGCTGGAGCCGCCGGCGCGGCCGGGGCTGCTGGCGCGGCCGGGGCCGCGGGCGCGGCCGGGGGCGCTGGCGGCAGGTAGCCGGCTACTCCACCGTCACCGACTTGGCGAGGTTGCGCGGCTGGTCGACATCGGCGCCCTTCTGCACGGCCACGTGATAGGCCAGCAGCTGGATCGGCGCGGCCAGCACCAGGGGCGCGATCAGCGGGTCGCAGGTGGGCGCGACGATGGCGCGGACGGCCTCAGGCGCGCGCGCGGCGCCGTCGGCGTCGGTGATCATGATCACGCGGCCGCCGCGGGCGATGACCTCGCTCATATTGGACATGGTCTTGTCGAACAGGGCGTCGGAGGGCGCGATGACGATGATCGGCGTCTGCTCGTCGACCAGGGCGATGGGGCCGTGCTTCAACTCGCCGGCGGCATAACCCTCGGCGTGAATGTAGGAGATTTCCTTCAGCTTCAGCGCGCCTTCCAGGGCCAGCGGGTACATGGCGCCGCGGCCGAAATAGAGCACGTCGCGCGCCCGGGAGATGTCGAGGGCCAGTGTGTGGATCACGTCTTCGTCGAAGATCGCCTCGGCGAGCAACCGCGGCGCCTCCATCAATATGCCGACCAGCCGCGACTCCTCGCCGGCGTCGATGCGGCCGCGCTGGCGGGCGGCGGCGATGGCCAGCGCGGTCAGCGCCGAGACCTGGGCGGTGAAGGCCTTGGTCGAGGCCACGGCCACTTCCGGCCCGGCATTGGTCGGCCAGAACAGGTCGACCTCGCGGGCCATGGTCGAGCCGTGCGAATTGACCACGGCGGCGGTCTTCAGCCCCTTGGCCTTGCACCAGCGCAACGCGGCCAGGGTGTCGGCGGTCTCGCCCGACTGGGAGATGCCGAGCGCGAGCGTCCTGGCCGTCACCGCCGGCTCGCGATAGCGGAACTCGGACGGGAACTCGACCTCGCACGGCAGGCCGGCCAGCCGCTCGAACAGGTAGCGGCCGATCATGCCGGCGTAGGAGGCGGTGCCGCAGGCGACGATCTGCAACCGCTCGATCGCGGCGAAGTCGAAGCCGCCGGGGGCGCCGGCGACGCCGGCGATCGGGTCGATATAGCTGGACAGGGTATGCTGGACGGCGTCGGGCTGGTCGTGGATCTCCTTTTCCATGAAGTGGCGATAATTGCCCTTCTCGACCAGGGCGGCCGAGGCCGCGACGGTTATCACCGGCCGCTCGACGGGCGCGCCGGAGGCGTCGAAAATGCGCGCGCCGTTGTGGTCGATGGCCACATAGTCGCCCTCGTCCAGATAGGCGACGCGCTGGGTGAAGGGGCCGACCGCCATGGCGTCGGTGCCGATGTACATCTCGCCGTCGCCATAGCCGACCACCAGCGGCGGGCCGCGCCGTGCGCCCATGACCAGGTCGCCGTCGCCCTTGATCAGCACCGCGATGGCGAAGGCGCCTTCCAGCCGGTCGAGCGCCGCCTTCATCGCGTCCAGCGGCGAAAGGCCGGCGTTCAGTTCGGCGTCGATCAGCTGGGCGACCACCTCGGTGTCGGTGTCGCTCTCGAACACCCGGCCGGCGGCGATCAGTTCGTGCTTCAGCGCGGCGAAGTTCTCGATGATGCCGTTGTGCACCACCGCGACGCGGCCGGCGATGTGCGGGTGGGCGTTGCGGGTGGTCGGCGCGCCGTGGGTGGCCCAGCGGGTATGGCCGATGCCGGTCTGTCCGCTCAACGGCTCGGCCGCCAGCACCGCCTCCAGGCCGGAGATCTTGCCGGCCTGGCGGCGGCGATCTAGCCGACCGTCCTCGATGGTGGCGATGCCGGCCGAATCGTAGCCGCGGTATTCCAGGCGCTTCAGACTGTCGATCAGCCGTTCGGCGACAGGCCTGGTTCCGACGATGCCGATGATGCCGCACATGGGGTTCGGTAATTCCTGTTCACATGCCGTGACCGGAGCGATTCTTCCGCTGGCCGCATCTTCAGTCTAACGTCGGGTCTTAAGAGCCCGTTCGTTGGCCCGGATTTAGCATCGGCAGAGCTGGAACCGAATAAATCTGCATTTCGGATCGTTTCGCCAAGACTGGAGACCCTTCTCGATGAGTGCGCGCGCCTATTTCGGCACTGACGGCATCCGCGGACAGGCCAACCGGCATCCGATGACCGCCGAGGTGGCGTTGCGCGTCGGCCTGGCCGCCGGCAAGCTGTTCCGTTCCGGCGGCGACCGGCGTCATCTGGTGGTGATCGGCAAGGACACCCGCCTGTCCGGCTACACCATCGAGCCGGCCCTGGTCGCGGGCTTCGCCAGCGTCGGCATGGACGTGCGCCTGTTCGGCCCGCTGCCGACCCCGGGCGTGGCGATGATGACCCGCTCGATGCGCGCCGATCTCGGCGTGATGATCTCCGCCTCGCACAACGACTTCGCCGACAACGGCATCAAGCTGTTCGGCCCCGACGGCTACAAGCTCTCCGACGAGATCGAACTCAGCATCGAGGCCTTGATGGACGAGGGCCTGCAGGAGGGCCTTGCCGAGCCGACCGAGCTTGGCCGCGTGGTGCGCAACGACGAGGCCGCCGCCCGCTATGTCGAGATCGTCAAGGGCACCTTCCCGCGCCGGCTGAACCTGAACGGCCTGCGGGTGGTGATCGATTGCGCCAACGGGGCCGCCTACAAGGTCGCGCCGACCGCCCTCTATGAACTGGGCGCCGAGGTGAAGGAGATCGGGGTCTCGCCCAACGGCTTCAACATCAATCAGGAGTGCGGCTCGACCTATCCGAAGACGCTGTCGAAGGCGGTGCGCGAATACCGCGCCGATATCGGCATCGCCCTCGACGGGGACGCCGACCGGCTGCTCATCTGCGACGAGCGCGGCGAGATCGTCGACGGCGACCAGATCATGGCCATCATCGCCGCCGCCTGGGCGGCGG
>DASYAQ010000213.1:0-3349 GCA_036501225.1 Caulobacteraceae bacterium
GGCCGCCGTCGTCGGCCTCTGGCTGCTCTCGGGCTTCTATGACGTGCAGGCGAACCAGGAAGGCGTGGTCACCACCTTCGGCGCCTACAGCCGCACGGCCGGTCCCGGCTGGCACTATCACCTGCCGACGCCGATCGAGCGCGTCGAACAGATCCCTGTCACCACGGTCAACCAGACCAATGTCGGCTCCAAGAGCGGCGACCTGCCGAAGGAGAGCCTGATGCTGACCGGCGACGAGAACATCGTCGACGTGGCCTTCAGCGTACAGTGGCGCATCGACGACGCCGGCCGCTACCTGTTCGACATCAAGGACCAGGACGACACCATCAAGGCCGTCGCCGAGAGCGCCATGCGCGAGGTGGTCGGCCGCTCCACCCTCACCGACGTCATCGCCACCGGCAAGGCCAAGGTGGAGGCGCAGTCGGCGGCGTTGATGCAGAAGATCCTCAACCAGTACGGCGCCGGCGTCACCGTGGTCTCGGTGCAGATCGCCTCGGCCAATCCGCCGGCGGAGGTGGTGCCCGACTTCCAGGCCGTGCAGAGCGCCGCCCAGGACGCCCAGTCGGCGATCAACCAGGCCACGGCCTACTCCAACAAGGTGGTCAACGAGGCCAAGGGCACCGCGGCGCAGAAGGAACGCGCCGCCGAGGGCTATCGCCAGCAGGTGATCGCCGAGGCGCAAGGCCAGAGCGACGCCTTCAACGCCGTCTATGACCAGTATCGCCGCGCGCCGGCCGTGACCCGCGAGCGGCTCTATCTGGAGACCATGGAGCGGGTGCTCGGCAAGTCGGCCAAGGTGATAGTCGACGCCAAGGGGGCGACCGCCCCAATCATCCTGCCGCCCGACGCCTTCCGGCCACGCAACCCGCCGGCCGCCGCGCCGACCCCGGACGCCAGCGCCCAGCCGGCCCAGCCCGCGCAGCCGGCGCTATCCGCCCAGCCGGGAGCCAGCCAATGAACCGCCGCTCGCTCATCGTCGCCGCGGTGGTGGTCTTCATCGTCGCCGTCCTCGCCGCCAACACCCTGTTCACCGTCGGCCAGCGCTCGCAGGCCATCGTTCTGCGCTTCGGCCGGCCGGTGCGGGTGATCAATGCGCTCGGTGAGAACAATCCCGGCCTGAAGGTGAAGGCGCCCTGGGAAAGCATCGTGCGCCTGGACAAGCGCAACCAGGGGCTGGACGCCGACCCGGCCGAGATCATCGCCGCCGACCAGGAGCGGCTGATGGTCGACGCCTTCCTGCGCTACCGGATCACCAATCCGGTGGTCTACTACACGAGCCTCGGCGACGATGCGACGGCGCACGACCGACTGGACCGGCTGATCAACGCCACCTTGCGCGAGGTGCTGGGCTCGGCCAATCACACCGACATCGTTTCCGGCCGTCGCGCCGAACTCATGGCCCAGGCCACGGCCGAAGTCGCCGCCCAGGCCAAGACCGAACGGCTCGGCATCCAGGTCATCGACCTGCGCATCAAGCATGCCGACCTGCCCGAAGCCAACGCCGAGGCGGTCTACCAACGCATGAAGACCGAGCGCCAGCAGATGGCCGCCCAGATCCGGGCGGTGGGCGTGCAGAAGAAGCTCGAGATCATGGCCGAGGCCGACAAGGAGGCCACCGTCACCATCGCCACCGCCGACGGCGACGCCGCCCGCATCCACGGCGACGGCGACGCCCAGCGCGCGCTGCTGTTTGCGAAAAGCTTCGGCCGCGATCCGAGCTTCGCCGCCTTCTACCGCACCATGCAGGCCTATGATGCGGCCCTGGGTCAGGGCGACTCCACCTTCGTGCTGTCGCCGGACAGCGCCTTCCTGAAATATCTGAAGTCAGGACCGGGCCGGTAACCAAGACCTCTCCCTAGGGAGAGGTTTGAGCGCCGCGCGCACGTCGTGCAGGGTCTCGGCGATGGCGACGGTCTTCTCGCGCATCTCGTCGGTGGCCTCGAGCAGGTCGGGCACCATCACCGCCATCATGCCGGCCGCGTGCGCGCTGCGGATGCCGTTGTGTGAATCCTCCAGCGCCAGGCAATCCTTCGGCGCGACGCCCAGGGCGGCGGCGGCCTTCAGATAGGGCTCGGGATGCGGCTTGCCGCGCTCGACGCTCTCGCTGGTGATCAGGGTGGAGAAGCGCGCAACCACCTGGGCCGGCAGGTGCCGATCGACCGCGCGGCGGCTGGATGAGGTGACCAGCGCCTTGGGCAGGCCGACGTCGTCGAGTAGGGCCAACAGTTCGGCCGCGCCCGGCTTCAGCGGCACGCCGAGATCGAAGGACAGCTCGAGCAGGCGGCGGACCTCGGCCAGATAGGATGCCAGGTCGAAAGCCGCGCCGAAATGATCGACCAGGATCTGGTCGCTGTGGGCGCCGGTGGTTCCGATCATGGACATGAAGACCGCCAGCGGCAGGTCGCGGCCGACCGCGGCCGCGGCGCTCATCAGCGCGTCGCGGACCGGCGCCTCGGTGTCGACCAGCAGGCCGTCCATGTCGAAGATGACGGCGCGCACCGGGCGGGGAAAGATCATGCGCGCCGGCTTAGCGGCGCCCGACCGTTTCGCCGAATCAAGCTTTGCATCAATCGGTTACGAACCGGTCGGCCGAATAGCCCTGGTAGTAGAGCAGCGCGGTCAGGTCGGCATGGTCGATGCGCGCGTCGGCCTCGGCCGCCACCAGCGGCTTGGCGCGATACGCGACTCCCAGGCCCGCCGCCCTGATCATGTCGAGGTCGTTGGCCCCGTCGCCAACGGCCACGGTGTCGATCAGTTCGACGCCAAGCGCGGCCGCCTCGTCGATCAGCGCCTTCAGCTTGGCCTCGCGGCCGAGGATCGGCTCGGCGACCAGGCCGGCCAGGGCGCCGTCCGCCTCGACCAGCCGGTTGGCGCGGTCCAGGTGAAAGCCCGCCGCCTCCGCCACCAGCCGCGTAAAAAAGTCGAAGCCGCCGGAGACCAGCACGCAGCGCGCGCCATTGGCGGCCATGGTGCGCACCAAGGTCCGCGCGCCCGGATTGAGTCTGACGCGCTCGTCATAGGCGCGGGCCAGATCGGTCAGCGGCAGGCCCTTCAGCATGGCGACCCGTTCGCGCAGGGCGGCCGCGAAATCCACCTCGCCGCGCATGGCCCGCTCGGTGATGGCGGCGACCTCGGCCTTCAGGCCGGCGAAATCGGCCAGCTCGTCCAGGCATTCGCAGCCGATGATGGTCGAATCCATGTCGGCGACCAGCAGCCGCTTGCGCCGGTGTTCCAGCGGCTGGGCGCAAAGGTCGACAGGCACGTACTGCAGCGCGTCGGCGGCGGCGCGCCGGATGACCGCGGGATCGGCGTGCTCGACGATCAGGTCGGCGACGCCGTCGCCGAGGAT
>DASYAQ010000214.1:0-3720 GCA_036501225.1 Caulobacteraceae bacterium
GGTGCTCGATCGCGAGGCCGACGCCATGGGCCGGGCGCGGGAATACGGCCAGCTCTATGCCGATCTGCCGCGGGATTCCGCCTGCCGCACCGTCCGCTTCTGGCGCATGCGCCGCCAGACCGGCGACGTCGCGGCGGCCTAGAGTCGGCCGCCGCGCCCGGCCGACGATGCCGGGGCCGGCCAGGGCCGCTTCGAGCGCTCCAGCGCCTGCGAGGCCTCGTCGGCGAGGCTGCGCAGGCCGTGCTCCTTGAACACATCCAGCGCCAGCGTCAGGCCGAGCGCCGCCCGCTGGCGATCGCCGCGATCGCGGCCGGAGATCGTCGCCCGCGCCTCGTGCAGGCTGGACAGGCTGAGCTGGCGCACCGCCCAGCCGACCGGATCGGTGTTCGGGTTGCCGGCGGCCAGATCGGCGCGCAATTCGTTTTCCGCCCGGCGCAGACCCCTCAGATCGGCGGCCAGTTCGGCCCGGCGTGCCAGGCAGAGGGCGCGCTGATAGGCGGCCTGCGCGCGCGCCGGCAGATTGGGCAGCCGGTCGAGCACGATCAGCACGCGGCTGTAGGCCCCCGCCGCCTGGCCGAAGGCGCCGTCGCTGTCGGTGGCCTCGCCAAGCATCTGCAGCGCCACCGCCAGGGCGGCCTGGACGCCGGCCCAGTCCAGCGGGCTCTGGTCCCGGGTCAGGGTCTCCAGCACCGCGACCAGGCCGTTGACCGCCTTGGCGATGGCGGCGATGTCGATGTCGAGCGCGGCCAGCGCCGCCTCGCTCGACCAGCAGACGGCCTCCGCGCGCGCCCAACTCAGCGGCTCATAGGCCGGATCCAGCTTGCGGGCGGCGAGCCTGGCGCCGTCGACGGCCATGCGCAGCAGCATGGGCTCCTTCAGCCGCGTCCCGCAGGCGGCGAGAAACTCGGCGCGATCGACCCGCGCCTGGGCGGCCAGCAAGCGGCCGGCGGCGCGGCGACGGCCGTGCGTCTCCAGCTCGAGAATGGGGGTGTCGAAACGCGCCGCGACCGCGAGCGCCTGTTTCAGATTGCCGATTCCGCGCAGGGCGCGGGCCTCGACGACGGCGCGGCCGGTGGCGGCGAGAGCGGCGACGACGCCGGGTCCAGCCGCCTTCTGCCCCTGCTCCAGGGCCACGGATGCGGCGGCGCTGAGCCCATCGTCGCCGACCAGCTCGGCGCCCAGAAGGCCGATGCCGGCCTGCTCGCAACGGGCCGCGGCCCAGGCGCCGAGCCTGTGGTCGCGATCGAAGCCGGCGGCGGCCTGCTCGGCGGCCGAGGCGGCCTTGCGCAGGCAGACGACGTCGCCCGTGCGCCGCGCGACCTCGCGCCAGACGCGGGCGGCCTCCAGATAGCGTTGCGGGCGATCCTTGGCGCTGATCCGGCCGGCGGCCACATCAGCGGCGCGCCCCTCGACGCGCAAGAGGTCGAGATCGAGCAACTCCAGCAGGCTGGCGTCGCCGCCGGTCAGCCCGTCCTTGAAGCTGTCGGCCTTGAACAGCCGCCTGAATTCTCGACCGAACTCGAACATGAAATGCGGCTCCGAGGCGAATTCCGCGCCATTCCGGAACGCCCGGGCTGGCTGCATCCTCGAAAGAGCAAAGCCGGAGCCGAAGGGATTAACAAGTGATTAATCTTACCGAATGGTTAACGGCTTGGTGATGCCGCACCTGAGACATCGCCGCCGGCGCGCCCGCGGGTCGGCCTGATCCGCGCGGTATGGCCGATCCGTCAGGCGGCGGAGGCCGACGGCCAAACTCGCCGTCGTCAGCGATCCGCGACCGCATTGATCGCCTCGGCCAGCTCGTCCTGGCTGAACGGCTTGGCGAGCCGGTGCAGCTCGGGCGCCACGCCCTGCGGCAGGTCGGCGTAGCCGCTGGCCAGGATGATCGGCAGGTCCGGCCATTGCGCCCTCGCCGCCTCGGCCAGTTTCGCGCCGTTCATCCTGGGCATGGCCTGGTCGGTGACCAGCAGATCCACCCCGCCCCGCCGGCACATCAGGTCCAGCGCCGCGGCGGCGCAATCCGCCTGCAGGACGGTGTGGCCGAGTTCCTCGAGCATCGCCACCGTGTTCAGCAACACCAGATCATCATCGTCGACCGCCATGACGACAAGCGGCCGCGTGTTAAGGCTGGGTTGGAGCGGCGCGCAGACCGTGGCCGGGCTGGCGGCGACGTGGGAGGCGGGCAGCCAAAGCTCGACGGTGGTTCCTGCTCCGAGCCGACTTTTCAGTATCAACGCGCCGCCCGACTGCGACGCCAGACCGTGGATCATCGACAGCCCGAGACCCGTGCCCTTGCCGACGCCCTTGGTGGTGAAGAAGGGTTCGGTGGCGCGGGCGAGGGTCTCCTCGTCCATGCCTTCGCCGGTATCGACGACCGACAGGCAGACATAACGGCCCGGAGGCAGGCCGGCGATCTCGTCAACCGCGACCTCGGCCCGCCGCGCGGCGATGGTGATGGTTCCGCCGTCCGGCATGGCGTCGCGCGCGTTCACAGCCAGGTTGAGAAGCGCCGACTCGAGCTGGCCAGGGTCGGTTTCTACCGGCTCGAGCCCGAGCGGAAACCGCGTCTCGATGCCGATGGACGGTCCCAGCGACCGCTCCAGCATGTCGGCCATGCCCAGCACCAGCGCGGGCAGGTCGACCGCTTCGCGCCTGAGTTCCTGACGCCGGGCGAAGGCGAGCATGCGCCGGGTCAGCGAGACGCCGCGCCGGGCGCCCTGGATGGCGTTGCCGATCAGGCGCTCGACCTGCGGGTCCGCGGGCAAGCGTTTCCTGACCAGCTCCAGGCTGCCGAGCACCGCCATCAGCAGATTGTTGAAGTCGTGCGCCATGCCGCCGGTGAGCTGGCCGATGGATTCCAGTTTCTGGGACTGGTAGAGCGCCTCGCGCGCCTGTTCCAGGGCCTCCTGCGCCACCCGCCGCTCGCTGATGTCGCGGGTGATCTTGGCGTAGCCGAGCACCTCGCCGTCGGCGTCCGGGATGGCGTCGATCACAACATGGGCCCAGAACCGGCTGCCGTCCTTGCGGACCCGCCAGCCTTCCATCTCGACGCGACCGTCGCGCTCGGCGGCCTCGAGGCTCGCCCGCGGCAGATCCTTGGCGCGGTCTTCCTCGGTGTAGAACCTCGAGAAATGCTCGCCGATGATTTCCTCGGGCAGATAGCCCTTGATGCGCTGGGCGCCGAGATTCCAGTTGGTGACGTGACCGGTCGGGTCGAGCAGGTAGATGGCGTAGTCGGTGACGCCGCGCACCAGCAGTCTGAACTGTTCTTCGCTGCGGTGCAGCGTATCGGCGGCGAGTTTTCGCTCCGTCACGTCGCGGGCGACCTTGGCGTAGCCGACAAGCTCGCCTGAAGGATCGCGGATCGGATCGATGATCACGTGGGCCCAGAACCGCGTGCCGTCCTTGCGCAGGCGCCAGCCCTCGGTCTCGTAGCGGCCCTCGGTCGCCGCCGTTTCCAGGCCGTGCCCCGGCAGGCCCGCCGCCCGATCCTCGTCGGTATAGAAGCGTCTGAAGTTCTGGCCGATAATTTCCGACGCATCGTAGCCCTTGAAACGCTGGGCGCCGGCGTTCCAGCTCCTCACCACCCCGTCCGGATCGAGCATGTAGATGGCATAGTCGGTGATCGAGTCGACGAGCAGTCGGTAGCGGTCACTATCATCGGTGGCCGCCTTCACACCCTTTGGGCGATCCATTCTATCCCCTCGCGGACGCAAACAC
>DASYAQ010000215.1:0-1753 GCA_036501225.1 Caulobacteraceae bacterium
GCGGTCGTCGGACGACTTGGTCTCGCCGCTGATCGGGATGCGGGCGCTGGGATCGGGGTCGGTCACCCGCCCCTTCAGCTCGCGCCAGAACTGCTGGTCGTGCAGGCGCGGCACGCACATTTCGACCACCCCGTCGAAGTCATAGGCCTCGTCCAGGGCGGTGGTGGTGACGTTCCAGAAGCGGGCGAAGGCGTCGTTGTGCAGCCGCAGGCGCCCGTCGGAGCCGAACACGGCGACGGCGTCGTTGAGCTTGTCCAGGGTCGCCTGCTGCACCTGGATCAGGGCGTTGTACTGGGCCTTCAGCCGCAGTTCGCCGGTCATGTCGGAGAACAGCAGCAAAAGCCCGCCCAGTGGATGCGGCTGGCGCACCACGCGCAGGGTGCGCCCGTCCGGCAGGGTCCAGAGGTCGTCGGGCGAGGGGCTGAGCGCCTCGTACCAGCTCAACTCGTCGCTCTTCCAGCGGGCGTAGTCGGCCGTCTCCGGCAGCCGGCGGCGCTGGCGCAGCCGGTCAAGCAGTTCGGCGTGGCTGGGCTTGTCCGCCAGCCAGGCCGGCTCGAGACCCCAGAGCTGGGCGAAGGCGGTGTTGTGGAAGGCCAGGTGCCGGGTCGCGTCGAAGATGGCCACGGCGTCGGCCAGATGGTTCAGGGTCTCGTCGTGGGCCTCGATGTGGCGCTTGAGCGCCTCCCTGGTCTCCTCGGTCTCGGTGACGTCCAGCGCCCAGGCGCCGATGTCGCCGCCGTCCAGGGGCTGGGCCGACAGCCGGAAGGCGCGCCTCTGGCCCTTGACCGGCGCCCAGCGCTGCACCTCGCGGCGCTCGCCCATCTGGCCGGCCTCGGCCACCAGGGCGCTGGCGCTGCGATCGAAGACCAGCTTGCGGGTCAGCGCGTCTTCCATCGAACTGGCCTCGACCGCGGTCAGCCAGGCCTGGTTGGCCCAGATCAGCGCGCCGCCCTGCACCAGCCAGGCCGGGTGGGGCAGGGCGTCCATCAGCGCCGCCAGCCGCGACGCCGGCGGCAGGCCGCCGTCATTGGGCAGGTCCGGCTGCAGTCTGAGCCAGGCCAGCGCGCCCGAGGCGCGGCCGTCGACCGCGACGGTTCCGCCGGGGCCCCTGGCCTGGAAGGCGCAGGCCTGGCCGGCCTCGAACAGCGCGCGCAATCGCCGGCGATGGTCGGGATCGGCCGCCATCAGCGCCTCGATCACGGCCTGCGGATCGGCGCCGGCGCGGGTCTCCTCGACCCCGAGCACGCCGGCGGCCAGGGCCAGGCTGTCGCCGCCCCAGGCCAGTTCGGCGTGGCCGTCCTCGACCGTCAGCATGGCGCTGTCGAAGGCCTCCGCCGAAGCCTGGGTCGCGTCCGCCAGGCCCTCCAGCCGCGCCAGGCGGTCGCTCGCCGCCGCCACGGACTTGTCGGCGCGGCGGCGAACCGAGACGGCCCAGAGGCTGGCGGCCAGGGCCAGGCACAGCGCCCCGATCGCCGCGGCCAGGACGAGGTCGGGCTGTCCAGTCAATCCGGTCTTTCCCGGAGCGGCCGCGCGGGCAGAATCATGTCGCCAGCATAGCGCCATGCGGCGACGCAAGGGGAGACCCGGCGCGGCGGGACTCCGATCGGCCTCGAAAGCCGCCCGTATCTGAGGCAGAATAGGCCATGACCGCGATCCGCTATCCCGTGGCGCAGAACGCCGAGGCGGCGCTTTCCGCCCCCATGGCCCGGGCCGCGCGCGCCAGCGAGGCGGAGGCTCTGGCCGGCGCCGCGGT
>DASYAQ010000216.1:0-1994 GCA_036501225.1 Caulobacteraceae bacterium
CTGACCATGGGCGTCTCGACGCTTTCGCCGGTTCCCAGGATGTAGACCGGCTTTTGCGGGAAGTCCTTGGCCCGCTCCGCGCTGGTCAGGATCAGCGCGCCGCCGCCGTCGGTGACCAGGCAGCACATCAGCATGCGGAACGGCCAGGCGATCATGCGTGAATCCAGCACGTCGTCGACCGTGATCGGATCCTTGAAGCTGGCGCGCGGATTGAGCGCCGCCCACTCGCGCTGCACCACCGCGACCATGGCCAGGTCTTCCTCGGTCACCCCGTTGGTCTTCATGTAGCGAAGCACCGGGATGGTGAACATCGACGGCGGACCGACCGGCCCGTAGGGGGCCTCGAACTGGCCGGACAGGCTGGATCCGCCACCGCCGCCAAAGCGCCCGCCGGCGCCGACGCGCGAGCGCCCGCTCTCGCCGTGGGTGATCAGGACGGTGTTGCAGAGCCCCTCATTGATCGCCGCCGCCGCATGGCGGACGTGCAGCATGAAGGAGCAGCCGCCGACGCTGGTGCCGTCGGCATAGGTCGGCGTGATGCCCAGATAGTGGGCCAGTTCGACGGGGCTGGCCCCGGCGGTGGCGACGCCATCGATGTCCGTGGGCTTGAGGCCCGCGTCCTTCAGGGCGTTCAGGGCGGCGTCGGCGTGCAGACCCATCACCGACACATTGGGGATGCGGCCCATTTCGGTGGTCTCGGCGGCGCCGACGACCGCAACGGAATTGCGCTTCATGGCGTCAGGCTCCCACGGGTTGAAAGAAGGGCAGGGAGATCTCGTCGCTGAAACTCTCGAAGGTCACCTCGACCGGCATGTCCAGTTTCAACGCCTCGGGCGTCTGCGGACAGCCGACGATGTTGGTCATCATCCGCGGGCCTTCGTCGAGTTGCACGACCGCGATCGAGTGCGGCTCCGTGCCCAGGTCCGGGCGCGGCCGGTGGTTGATGACGTAGCTGTAGAGAAAGCCGCGGCCGGTGGCCTTGAACATCTCGACGCTGCGCGAGCCGCACTTCGGGCAGAAGGGGCGGGGCGGAAAATAGGCGTCTCTACAATCGGTGCAGCGCTGCAGGCGAAGTTCGCCCGCCTTGCAGCCATCCCAGAAATGCTGCGTTTCCGGGGTCGGTTGAGGCAATACCCTATCCATTGAAATTCGCGGTCCCTAGAATCGTTGTGAAACGCCGACATCGGCCTTAAGCCGCCGGCGTCCGATTGTTGAGCCCGAGATTGACGCCGCCGTCGAGTTGAAAATCGGCCCGGGCTGGCACAATCCTCGTCGCGTCGATCTCGGCTGGGCCCCATTCCCCTCGCGCATGCCTCCCCTATCTGGCATTCCCAGGCGAACTTCCGGCTGGACACGGCCTCGATCGTCTCGCTCGATAGCCGCCATTCGAAATCGAGGATCGCAGAAATGCTTGTCGGCGCGCCCAAGGAAATCAAGATCCAGGAACATCGGGTCGGACTGACCCCCGGCAGCGTGCGCGAACTGATCCACCACGGCCACAAGGTGGTGATCGAGACGGGCGCCGGGAACGGCATCGGCCACGACGACGCGGCCTATCGCGCGGCGGGCGCCGCCATCGCGGCCAATGCCGCGGCGGTCTTCGGTCAGGCCGAGATGATCGTGAAGGTGAAGGAGCCGCAAACCGCCGAGATCGCGCTGCTCAGGCCGGGCCAGGTGCTGTTCACCTATCTGCACCTCGCCGCCGATCGGGCCCAGGCCGAGGGGCTGATGCACTCCGGCGCGGTCTGCATCGCCTATGAGACGGTCACCGACGATCGCGGCGGCCTGCCGCTGCTGTCGCCGATGAGCGAGGTGGCCGGGCGGATGAGCATGCAGGTCGGCGCCCATTGCCTGGAGAAGGAGCAGGGCGGCGCCGGCATGCTGCTGGGCGGGGTGCCGGGCGTGCCCGCCGCCAAGGTGCTGGTGCTGGGCGGCGGCGTCTCCGGCACCAATGCGGCGCGCATGGCCATGGGCATGGAGGCCCAGGTCACCAT
>DASYAQ010000217.1:0-14769 GCA_036501225.1 Caulobacteraceae bacterium
GCAGGAAACCGCCGCCGAGCCGTCGGCCCAGACGCCCGCGCCGGGAATGGGCGAGTCCCCCACGCGGCCGAAGAGCTTGCCGAACACCCCGCCGGTGGAGGTGGCCGCGGCCAGGCGCCCCTCCTTGTCCCGGGCCACGCAACCCACGGTGCCGGTGGCAAGGACCGGCGCCGAGCGTCCACCGAAGCCGACCCGGGTGAACCAAGCCTCGGGATCGGCGATCCGCGCCAGACCCTGCTTGCCGGCGAACTCGGCCGCGCCTTCGCCGGCCAGAATGACGTGCGGCGTCGCCTCCATCACCGCCAGGGCCGCGCGAACCGGAGACGCAAATCCTTGCAGCGCCGCCACGGCGCCGGCGCGGCGGGTCGCGCCGTCCATAACCGAGGCGTCCAGCTCATAGACCCCGGCGGTATTGGGCGAGGCGCCGCGACCGGCGACATAGAGGCCCGAGGCCTCCAGCGCCGCCACGGTCTCGACCACCACCTCGAGGGCGGAGGCGCCGGCGTTGAGGCGCCCGCGGCCTGCTTCGGCCAGGCCGCGCATGTGCTCGACCTCGCGGCTGTAGTCGCGGTTCGTCAGCGCGCCCGCGCCGCCGTGGATCGCCATCGCCGGCCTGGTCATCGGGGTCTCCGGAAAGTTCGGCGTCGCACTCGCATTTCAGGGACGCGATGTCACGTTGCGCCGGTGGGATGAGCCTAGGGCGAAGTCGCGTAGGTCTCCAGGAAATCGAGACGCGCGCGGCTTCGCCCGGTCAGCGGCGCGGGGCCGACGGCCGTAAAGTCGAGAAGCGTGTCCGCAGCGGCATTGTATCGTGGCCAAGTCGGTCGCCCCTGTTCGTTTGGATTTCCGCGCTTCGCGAAGGCGGCCCAATAAGCGCTGACGGAGTCGGCCATGGCGTGGTCTTGGGCGCTGGCCTTGGCGTCGACCGTGCCGATCGTATCGAAAACGTAGGGGATTTCGCTGGCGTGACCGGCGCCCGGCGCGCCGGCCCGATGAGCCTCGCCCACATAGCCGAACTGGTAGAGCCACGCGGGATGGCCGTTCCGGGCGTGAGCCGCCGCCAGGAATCGCGCCGGTTCGACGAAGATCAGGTCGCTGAGGAAGTCCGCTCTCAGCGCCGACTCGCCGCCGGCCGGATCGTAGAGCCCGCGTAGCGCCGCCTCATGGGGGCCGAACCGGCCCGCCTCGAAGTTCGTCCATGGGCCGGTGACCGAAGCGAGCGCCCCCAGTTCGCTGCTGTTGAAGCCGATGATCAGGGGCACGGGCGCCTCGCCGCCGCGGGCGAAGATGGCGGCCGGATCGGCGGTGACCACCCGGCCATCGATGACCATGCCGGCGTAGTCGTCGCGATTGGTGTTGTTGAGGAATCCCAGGTCTCCCAGAACCGTGGCGGCCGGCAAGGCGCGAAGTTGGGCGGCGTCGGGGTCCTTCAGGCCCGCCTTGGTGGCGAAGGCGGCGCCGGCGGCATAGCCCGCCCGCGACTGGTGGTTGGCTGTCTCGAGCGTCGCCAGCCGGTCCCTACCGCCTCCCGATTCCACGATCGCGCCCTGGAAGAGACCGCGGGCCATCGGCGAGCCCATCAGGGCCAGGACCGAACCGCCGCCCGCCGACTCGCCGAAGATGGTGATCCTGGCCGGATCTCCACCGAAGGCGGCGATGTTGCGCCTCACCCATTTGAGGGCGGCGATCTGGTCCATCAGGCCGAAATTGCCGGTGACGTCGCCCGGATGGTCACGGGCGAGGGCCGGATGGGCGAAGAACCCGAAGCGGCCCAGGCGATAGTTGAGGCTCACCATCACCACGCCTCCGCGCGCCAGGGCCGCGCCGTCGCTCGCCACCAGCGACCCCGAGCCGAGGACGAAGCCGCCGCCGTGGATCCAGACCATGACCGGCAGACGACGCGCGCCGCCGACCGGGGCCCAGACATTGAGATAAAGGCAGTCCTCGCTCATGGACTGGCCGGAGCCCGGATCGATGGCGACGGGCAGCGGGTGTTGGAGGCAATCGTCGCCGAATTTGAGGGCTGGGCGCGTTCCGCTCCACGGGGCTGGCGGCTGGGGCGGTCGCCAGCGCAGGGCGCCGACCGGCGCGGCCGCATAGGGAATGCCGCGGAAGGTGCGCACGCCGTCAGCCTCGCGGCCCTGGAGCCGGCCCGCGTCGGTGGCGACGGACACGGAGACTCCCTCCATCGGCCGGACCGGCGCCGCGGCGACGGCGGCAGCGATCAGGGGCAGGCACAAGGCGAGCAGGGCCTTGAAAGCGGTCATCGGCAACGCTTGTAGTCGATCGACCGCTCTTTCGCGCCTGTCCGTCCGGTCAGAACTTGGCGTCCAGGCTCACGCCGACGACGCGATAGGAATCGACGGTCAGGAAGTAGGACGTCGCCAGGGGCGGACCGTTGGGCGGCAGGTACGGGGCGAAGCCGTCGTAGGCCGCGTAGACCGGATAGCGCTCGTCGAGGCAGTTGCGGCAGAAGACACCGAGGCCATAGCGGTCGTGGTCGAACCGCACGCCCAGCTTCGCGCCGAGCAGGTAGCGCGCCGGCGAGGTAAGGTTCCCTGGCGCGGAGACGTAGGGGAAATCGCTCGAATAGCTGAAGTCGGCCTGAAGATAGCCCACCAGCATGTCGCTGAAGCTGTGGTGGTACTCGCCGGAGAGCTTGCCCTTCCAGGTCGGGCCGTAGGGCAGCTGATGCACGGCCAGGCACGGGCCGGTCAGGCAGCTGACGGTGAACCCCTGATTGAAATGAGCGTCGTCATAGAGAATCTCGGCGTTGAGCGAGAGATCCTTGGTCACGTTGCCGAAGACCTCCAGGTCGACGCCGCGGGAGATGACGTGCGGCGCGTTGCCCTGGATGAAGTTGGTGATCGTCGCCGGCGGCTGGGGCGGCACAAAGATCGTGGTCTGGAAGTTGTCGATCTTCTCGGTGAACAGCGTGAGATCCACCGCGACCCGGTCGAACAGCGTGGCCTTGCCGCCAAGTTCGAAGTCATTGGCGTATTCCGGCTTGACGATCAGCTCCTGGCCGATGGTCGGAAAGCTGGCGGAGTCATTGAAGAACGGCCCTTTGTAGCCGCGCGCGGCGGTGGCGAAGACCATCAGCTTGCGACTGAAAGTGTACTGGACGCCGCCCTTGAAGCTGGCCCCGGTGGTGCTCAGCACCGCGGGCTGATTGAGACTCGTGCCGGCCGGACAGCTCGCCGGGATATCCGGATTGCCGCCGCCCACGGTGCAGGTGTCGATCGGAATGGCCGAAAAGAAACCGGTGTTGCCCGTGTAGAGGAACGGCCCGTTCGGATATGCGTCCGGGAAGCTGTTGAACGAGAATTCCCGCAGGCGATCGTGGGTCACGCGGAAGCCGGCGAACACCTGCAGCTTGGAGGTGATGTTGTAGTTCGCCTGACCGAAGGCGGCGTAGTTGATGTGGTCGATGCGGATGTCCAGCAGGCGGCGATAGACCAGCGAGCCGAGCGGTATGCCGAACTGTCCGGTCTGGTCGACAAGGTCGTTGCTCGTCGTGTCGTCGAAATAGCCGCCGAGCGTGAAGTAGAAAGGCTCGCTCGCCGGCGACGAGATCCGGAGTTCCTGGCTGAAGGTCCGCAGCCAGGTGGGCACGTTGTTGCCGTTCAGGATGTTCTGCGGAAGGGCGTCGCCGAACTCGCCGGCAAAGCCTGGGGGGGCATTGAAGTTGCCGGTGAGCGATTGCCGCAGCGCGGTGATCGAGGTGAGCTTCAGATTCCTCCAGAGGTCGTAATCGATCTGGATCGATCCCCCGACCCGCTGGCCGTTGTAGACGCCGTTGGTCTTCACGCCTGGAAGGTAGACGCTGTCCTGGCACTCGCGGTTGTTGGTCGGGCTTGCCGTCACACCGCAGGCGGCCAGGATGCCGATCAGGGGCGAGTTGGGCGGAACAGAAGTGTAGACACCCACCCCGGCAAAATAGGGAACACCGTTGATGCCGTTGCTCTGCAACCATTCGTAGTCGGCGCTGACGTTGACGGTCAGTTTATTATTAGGTTCCCACAGAAAACGGGCGCGAACACCGCTGTCGGTATTGTAATCCCACTTATTGTAGAGGGTGTTGAAGACGTTGTGACCGTTGGAATCGAAGTGATAACTCAATCTCAAAGCCATGGTGTCGCCGATCGGCAGGTTGGCGATCACATAGGTGTTGACGAAGTCGTGGGTTCCAACGTCGGCGTGCGCAATGGCCTCGTATTTCCCGAGCACGGGCGAGCGGGTGACGATGTTGACCACGCCTGCGTTGGAGTTCTGGCCGAACAGAGTGCCCTGCGGTCCCGACAGGACCTCGATGTGATCGACGTCGTAGAGTTCGTTGGGAAGGGCGTTGGCCAAGGCGCGCTCTAGAACCACGCCGTCGAGGACGACCGAGACCGACTGTTCGGCCGACCGGCCGAAGCCCTGGGTGCCGACGTCGCGGACCTGGAACACGCCATTGTTGGTGACGGTGAGGGACGGCACGGCGTTGACCAGATCGTCATTTGAAACCAGCAGCTGCTGGTCGATCTGGGCGCCCGAGACCACCGACACGGTGATCGGGACCTTTTGGATGTTCTCCGACCGCTTTTCGGCCGTGACGATGATCGATTCGAGCGTCGTGGAACCCGTCTCGGCGGTCGCGGCGTCGGCGGCTCGCGCGGTCTGGCCCCAGGTCAACAGCGCCGTGACGCTGGCGGCGGCTAGCAGGTAGCTCTTCATGGACTTCCTCCCGCAGCGTGAAGTTTTGCTTCTACGCGTACTCAGCAACGATCGATGAATAGGTGTTGGCAGAGGGTTTGATCCGTCTGTCCTGCGTTGATCTCTGGACTTCGATCAGTCCGAATTTCTGGTCGTAGCCGAACAGCCACTCGAAATTGTCCAGCAGAGACCAGTAGAAATAGCCGCGCACATCGCCGCCGCCGGCCATGGCCGCCTGCATGCCGGCGATAGCCGTGGCGATGAATTCGCTCCGCCGAGCGTCGTCCGGACCTGGGTAGCCGTTTTCGGTCACATAGATCGGCCGGTCGCAGACCTGCGAGACCCAGCGGCAGACGGCGCCCAGGGCCTCCGGCCGGTCCTCCCAGCCCATGGTTGTCAGGGTTGCGCCGCGGGCCGCCCCACGGGAGCCGTCCGCCCGGGAGAGGGTGCGGCTGTAGGTCTGCACGCCGATGAAATCGTCGTCCGCGGCGGCGGCCAGGAATGGCAAGTAGCCGGTCTTCAACCGTTCGGCGCGGACCGCATCGGCGCCCGGCTCGGCTTCTTCCTCGGAGATCGCCAGGGTCATGCCGACCGGCCATTCGGGCCGCACGGCGCGGATCGCCGCGCGCGCCTGGCGGTGGGCCTCCAGGCCGCCGCTCAGGACCGTCTCGCCGGAGAACAGGAAGAAAGCGGAGAGGGGTCCGCCGAGAGCCGCCTCGGCCGCTTCGCGGCTCGCCTGAGGCGCCCGATCCTGGAAGTAGCTTCCGGCGAGCAGGGGCAGGTTGAGCTCGTTGAGGGTGCAGGCGAGCGCGACGCCGTCGAGCGCGCTGGCGGCCCGGCCGCAGTATTCGGCGAAGCGGGAGGGGAATTCGTCCGATCCCATGCCACCGAGCCTCGCCATCCATAGCGGCTGGGTGAAATGGTGGAAGGTGACGACCGGCGCGATGCCAAGGTCGCGGCAGAGAGAGACACACCGCGAATAGTGGTCGAGCGCGGCCTTCGACACCTTGCCGGGTGCGGGCTCGATCCGCGCCCACTCAACCCCGAAGCGATAGGCGTTGAGGCCAAGGTCGGCCAGCAGGCGGAGGTCTTCGCCGAAACGGTTGTATTGATCGACGGCGTCTCCCGACGGCTCCTTGAACAGGGACGGGCTGGCGTGCTCCAGGGCCCAGCAGTCCGAGAGGCGGTTGTCGCCCTCGACCTGATGGGCGGCGGTGGCGGCGCCCCACAGGAAACGATCCGGGAGACGCGCGCGGCTCATTTGCGGAAATTCGGCGAGGCGAAGTTGAAGATGTAGGCGCGGCGCTCGCGGTCCGTGGTGCGATTGCCGGTGGTGTAGTGCGGGGTGCCGTAGTTGTGGACCGTGGCCCCGCCCTTCTTCAGCGGGCAGGACACCGCATAGTCCAGGTCGAGAGCCTCCTCGGGATCGCGGATGGCCAGCAGCCTCTGGCTGTAGTGGGCCTCGCCGCCGGCGATGTAGTGCTGGAGCAGCGGCTGCCGGTGGGCGCCCGGAACGAAGTGCATGCAGCCGTTTTCCTCGTCGACGTCGTCGAGGGTCAGCCAGAACTGCACCACCTGGTCGGAGGGGATGGCGAGGCCAGCCTCGGCGAACGGCATCTGGGAATAGGCGAAGTCCTGGTGCCAGGGCGTCTCCGCCGTCTGGCCCGGCTCCTTGTAGATCAGCATGTCGAACACCGGCTTCGGGTCGTCCGTCCCCAGCAAGCCCTTCGACAGTTCGCGCGCTGAGTTGAGCGCCGGATTGTCCTTGAAGATGCCATGATAGGCCGACGGCATCATGATCTGGCGGGTGATGCGGCCGAGGGGATTGTCGGTGGCACTGACGTCGATCTCGCCGGTGAGCATGGCGTCGTAAACCGACGCGATCTCGGCCACCGCGGCCTCGTCCGCCAGTTGCGGAATGACCAGAAAGCCCTCGGTGCGGAATCGATCGACCGATCCGGCGTCCATCTTCGACCTCGTGCCCCGAGCCGCCAACGACACTGCAATGGCTCGATAAGTTCGGCAATATCAAATCGGATCATTGACGAATTTATCGATTTCGGTTGAGTGATGCGCAAATGCGACGTTTTAAATGTATTCTGGAACGGGCGTTCGGGCGCGGTCGAAGCCGTTCAAGCGTCGCCATATCGGATGGAAACAGATGAGGGCGCCGGCCAACACCAACGACGGCCGGGGCGGCCCGCCGCGATTGCTGGCCGGGATCAGCTTCCTCACCTTCGACGACCTGCCCAAATGGTCGGCGGGACCGCACGGCGATCACGCCGCCACCCACGCCGCCCTGGCGCCGGCCGGCTATGAAGCCGTGCAGACCCTATGGCCCGAGCGGGCCCACGCCGCCGGGCTGATCCCCACGGGCCTTGCCCGGGTGATCGACGATCCGGCGAGCCTCGCCGACATCGCCGCCCGCTTCCGCGATGCCGGCTGCGACTGCACGACAGTGCAGCTGGGCGACGGACTGGAAAGCGAGGCCGGGATGGATCGCCTGGCGGAGGCCCTGCTGGAGGCCTCGGAGAAACAGTCGCACCCGCTCTACCTGGAGACCCACCGGGCGACCATGACCCAGGACATTCGCCGGGCGGTGGACCTCGTCGGGCGGTTCCCGGAGTTGCGCTTCAACGGCGACTTCGGTCACTGGTACATCGGCCACGAACTGACCTATGGCGACATGGAGCGGAAATTCGCCGCCATGGCGCCAGTCTTCGAGCGCACCCGGTTCCTTCATCTCAGAGTATCGTCCAACGTCCACGGCCAGCTGACCGCCAGCGACCCCAGGGAGGCCAGGCATCTGGCCTTCCATGCCAGGATGTGGACCGCCGCCTTCGAAGGATTCCTCGCTTCGGCGGCGCCAGGCGATTACATCGCCGCCCACACCGAGCTGCTGCCGGCCAGATCCTTCTATCCGATCATGGTCAACGGCGAGGACGGCGAGCCGCGGGAAGAGAGCGACCGGTGGACGCAATCCGCCTTCCTGATCAACATCGCCCAGGACTGTTTCGCCGAGGCCGCCACCAAGGCCAAGGCGCATTCCTGAGGCTCGGGGAGGGCCAATGACCGCCGGCCACCAGCTCTCCTTCCCCCGAAAGGTGGGCTTCACCTTCGGCGACTTCGCCTGCAACCTCTACTGGCAGAGCGTCTCGATCTTCCTGCTGTTCTTCTACACCGAGTACGTCGGCCTATCGGCATCGGTCGCGGGACTGATCTACATGATCGCCACCATCGTCGACGCCCTGTGCGATCCGATCATGGGTTCCATCGCCGACCGCACGCGGACCCGCTGGGGCCGCTACCGGCCCTACATCCTGTTCGGCGGACCGCCGCTCGCCCTGAGCTTCGTCTTCCTCTACTTCCGCCCCCCGCTCGCCGGACTTTGGCTGGCGATCTGGATGCTGGCCAGCCACATCATCTTCCGCCTCGCCTATACCGCGCTCAGCATCCCCTACACCTCGCTCAACGCCCGCCTCACTTCGAGCTCGGACGAGCGCTCGACCATCGCCGGCCTGCGCATGGTGTTCGCCGTCGGCGCGGCCATGGCGGTGGCCTTCTTCACCATGCCGCTGGCGGCCTCGTTCGGCGCGGCAAAGACCGGCCTCGGCTACATGTTCGCGGCCGGCGTGTTCGCCATTGTGGCCACGGTGATCTTCCCGATCGTCGTCTGGCAGACGCGCGAGCCGCCCGAGGCGCCGGACGATACGCGCGGGCCGGGGCTCATCGCCGCCTGGAAGGCGATCGCCGGCAACCGCGCCTTCTGGGTGCTGATCGTCGCCTCCTGCACGGCCTTCGCCTGCTCCACCGCGCTCGGCAAGTCGGTGCTCTACTACTTCAAATATTCCCTTCGCGACGTAGCCTCTGCGCGCGTGGCGCTGACTGCCATGTCTGCGGTCGGCGTGGCGGTGATCCCGCTCTGGGTGCTGATCACCAAGCGGATCGGCAAGCGCCGGGCCTGGTTCGCCGCCACCGTCTGGGGCCTTGCCCTGCTGGCGGTCTTCGGCCTTAAGCCCATCAACTCGGCCCCGCTGATGATCGCCTGGCTGATGGCCATGAACGCCTCTTCGCTCGGGCTTTCCTTCACCTTCTGGTCCCTGCTGCCGGACACCGTCGAATACGGCGAATGGCGCACGGGTGTGCGCACCGAGTCCTTCATCTTCGGCCTTGGCCAGCTGTTCCTGAAGGCGGCGCTGGGCCTGGGGGCGGGCCTCTTCGGCCTGCTGCTGGACATGACCGGTTACCACGCGGGTGTCGCACAGTCGGCTCACACCCTGGCGGGCCTGCACTCGATTATGGTCCTGACGCCGTTCGTCGGCTTCTCCCTGGCTGGCCTCGCCATGGCCCTCTTCCCGATGAGGCGCGGGACGCACGAAGACATCGTCGCCGCCCTCGCCCGGGACCGCGCCGCCGCCTTCGAGATGACCCCGGTAGACCTTTGATGAGAAATTTGATCGAAAATAGCCTTCAATGACGAAATTAGATAGGTTATGGATGCACACATGCGATTTGCCGGGAGATTGCGGCGACATGAGCGGCCAACGCGTGCGCTGGAACGAGGACGGCTACTTCTTCGTCAGAGGCATGTTCAGCGCCGAAGACGTCGCCGCCATCGAGCGCGAGGTGATCGCCACGATCCGCTCGGACCCGCCTGAGTCGCATCCGAACGAGGTGCTCTACCAGGCCGGCCGCAACCTCGCGATCTTCCCGGAGAAGGCGCCCAGCCCCATGGCGAAGAACCCGGAGGACAAAGTCGCCAAGGTTTTCAACTGCCACGCCGAAGGCCGCTCACGGGCCATGGCCGAGGATCCCAGGATCGTCGACATCGTCGAGAGCCTGCTGGGTCCCGACCTCGACTGTTTCCAGAGCCAGTTCATCTTCAAGAACCCCGGCGTCATCGGCCAGCCCTGGCATCAGGACTCCTACTACTTCCGTTTCGATCGCCAGCCGCAGGTGGGCGTCTGGGTGGCTCTCTCGCGCGCCACCCTCGAGAACGGCTGCCTGTGGGTGCTGCCCGGTTCGCACAGGGCCGACATCTACGAGCACATCCCGGACCGTCGGCCCGAGGCCAACCGCGCCTACATGGAGATCGTCAGCGAGGATGATTCCACCCGCCAGTCGGCCCTGATGGCGCCGGGCGACGTCCTCTTCTTCCACAGCTACCTGATGCACATGTCGACGGACAACGTCGCCGACGAGCGCCGCGCGGCCATGGTCTATCATTACGGCCGGGCCGGGACTCGGGCCGAGAGCGAGGCGGTGTCGGCCAGCCTCGCCCATGTGAACCGCTGGGTTCCGGTCCGCCGCAGGGAATACGCGTGACATGAGCAGCTGGCGGCTTCATCCGCGCAACACCGCGTTCGAGTGGCGCACCCGGCCAGACGACGGCCTGAAGCGCCTGACGCCCGAGCAGAAGCGGCAGTTCGACGCCCAAGGCTACACCATCGTTCGCGGCGCCTTCCCGGCGGCGGAGATCGAGGCCGTCGAGGCGGCCATCGATCCGCTGGAGCGGGAGCACGAGGCGAAGCTGAGGGCCAATGAGAAGACCAACACCATCTCCTCGGCCGACGCGATCACCTTCACCGGCCATATCGTCAAGAAGTCACCGGTCCTGAAGGCCTTCGCCGCCCATCCGGCCATCCAGGAGATCTGCCGTGATCTCATCGGCGATGACGTGCGTCTCTACTGGGATCAGTCGGTCTACAAGAAGACCGGCCGGCCGCAGGAATTCCCGTGGCACCAGGACAACGGCTACACCTTTGTCGAGCCGCAGCAGTACCTCACCTGCTGGATCCCGCTGGTCGATGTCGACGTGGAGAACGGCTGTCCGTGGATCGCGCCCGGCATGCACAAGCTGGGCACCCTCGAGCACTGGCGCACGGAAACCGGCCTGCGATGCCTGGACGAGGCGCCGGACGCCCAGCCGGCCGAGGCGCGCCGCGGCGATGTGATCGTCTTCTCCTCTCTCGCCCCCCACCGCACAGGCCCGAACCTCAAGTCCGGGACCGTCCGCAAAGCCTACATCCTGCAGTATGCTCCGGAGGGGGCCGAGGCGGTCTATCCCGACGACACGCGCGTGGCGCTGACCGACCCCGACCGCCAGTTCTTCGTCCTCAAGGCGGGAGAGCCGGCGTGACCCCGCGCCTCTGGGACCTGGGCGTGCTCGCCGAGCGCTTCGGTCGCGACGGCTTCGTCCATGTGCCCGGCGTGCTCAAATCAGAGGAACTCGCCCGCTACGGCGCGGCGGTGGACCAGGCGGTGGCCGAGCGCAAACGAGGCGACACCCGCGCCTTCGAGGAGAAGACGCCCTACGAGCAGTCCTTCCTGCAATGCCAGTACATCTGGGAAGACTACCCGGGGGTGCGGCCCCTCACCTTCCATCCCCTGATCGGCGAGATCGCCGCCGCTATCATCGGCGCGGAGCGGATCCGCCTGTGGCACGACCAGGCGCTCTACAAGGAGGCGGGCGGGCGGCCCACCGAGGCCCATACCGACCAGCCCTACTGGCCGATCGCCGAGACCGACACGGCGACGGTGTGGATCCCCTTGAGCAAGGTCGACGAAGAGTCGGGCTGTATGGGCTATGTGCCGGGATCGCACCGCGACGCCACCGAGTTCATCGACATCTTCCGCACCCCGGACGCCGGCAAGGTCCTGGAGGCGCGCTACGCCGGGCAGCCGGCGACGTTCGTCCGCTGCGCGCCGGGCGATGTCATCTTCCACCACGGCAATACCGTCCACATGGCCAAGCCGAACCGGTCGGCCGAGACGCGGCGGGTCTACACGGCGATCTATTTCAAGGACGGCTCACACCGCGGCGGCGAGCGGCCCCACCCGTCGGTGGATCGCGACTTCATCGAGCCCGGCCAGCCGATCGCCGGCGGCGCGACCCCGGTGGTCTGGCCGCTGCCGGAAGGCCGCCTGCCCGAGCCCGAGCCGTGGCCGGACATCGGCCTGGAATGGGCCGAGCGGGCCCAGCGCCTCGGCATCATCCCCAAGCGCGCCGACGGATGACGCCGGAGATCCGGCCGCACGGCCGGCTGATGCTGGACGCGGCCGGTCGCCAGGTCACACTGAGGGGCGTCAACCTCGGCGGCGACTGCAAGGTCCCGTGGCCGGACGGCGGCGCCAACCATCCCTCGGACTTCTCCGATCATCGTGACGTCTCCTTCATCGGCCGCCCGTTTCCGCTCGCCGAGGCCGACGAGCATCTGGGGCGCATCGCCGGCTGGGGCTTCAACACCCTGCGGCTGCTGACCACCTGGGAGGCGGTCGAGCACGCCGGCCCCGGCCTCTACGACCAGGCCTATCTCGACTACCTCACCGAGGTCTGCGACCGGGCCGGCCAGCACGGCCTGCATCTCTTCGTCGACTTCCACCAGGACGTCTGGAGCCGGATGAGCGGCGGCGACGGGGCCCCCGGCTGGACCTTCGAGGCGGTGGGCCTGGACTTCACCCGCTTCGACGCCGCCGGCGCCGCCCACATCATGCAGGCGCGCTACGACTACGCCGACCCGACGCCGCGCCAGGCCGCCTACCCGCAGATGACCTGGGGCTCCAATTATCGTCTGCCGGCCAACACCCTGATGTGGACGCTGTTCTGGGCGGGCAAGCATCTCACGCCGCAGTTCCTCATCGACGGCGCCAACGTCCAGGACTTCCTCCAGGGCTGCTACCTCGGCGCGATGGGCGAAGTCGGCCGGCGGCTGAAGGACATGCCCCATGTCCTCGGCTTCGACACCCTCAACGAGCCGCATCCCGGATGGCTCGGCCAGCCGATGACCTATCGCCATCTCGCCGCAAGCGCCGCCCATCCGGAGGCGCCAAGAGTGGGGCCGGCCCTCTCGCCGCTCGATGGCCTGGCCCTGGCCCTGGGCTTCCCGGTCACTGTACCGTTCCTGACACGCCAGCGGGACGGCCGTGCGGTTGCGACCGACGAGCCGACCCTCAATTCCGACAGGATGCGGGTCTGGCGCGACGGCCATGACTGCCCCTTCGAACGGGCCGGCGCCTACCGGATGTCGGGTGCGGGTCCGGTTGCCCAGAACGAGGATTTCTTCCGCCGTTGGGGCGAGGCGGCGCTGTCGATCTCGGACCACGCCTATCGGCCCTTCTACCACCGCGTCGCCGAGACCATCCGGGCCGAGAACCCGGATTGGACCGTCTTCGCCGAGATGGACGCCTTCGCCCTGCACGCCGGCCGCGCCTTCCCGGGCGACCTTCCGGAGCGGACCGTCAACGCCAGCCACTGGTATGACGCCCGCGCCCTCTACCTGAAGCATGTCGGCGACGATCCTGAGGACGAGACGCGGGAGCGTTACATCCGCGAGCTCGGCCGGCTGAAAGGCGCCGGCGACGCCTTCGGCGAGACGGGCGCGCCGAGCCTTGTCGGCGAGTTCGGCATCCCCTTCGACCTCGACGACGGCGAGTCCTTCACCCGCTGGGCCGCCGGCGAGCGCGACGGGGTCTGGCGCGCGCAGGAGATGGCCCTCTCGCTGATGTATGACGCGATGGACGCTCTGGGGCTGCACAGCACGCAGTGGAACTACACCGCTTCGAACGCCAACGACGCGCGCATCGGCGACGGCTGGAACCAGGAGGACCTGTCGGTCTTCTCGCGCGACCAGGCCGGCGGTCCCGACGACGGAGGCCGGGCCGTCGCCGGCTTCTGTCGCCCCTGGGCCTCCCGCGTGCAGGGCCGCATCGTCGGCACCCGGTTCGAGCGCGGGTCGGCGACCTTTCGCCTGGACGTCGAAGCCGACGCCGGAATCGCCGCGCCGACGGAGTTCTACGTTCCCCGCCTCCACTACCCGGATGGCTTTGTCGTGAGGGTCGAGGGCGTCCCGGCAAGCATCGAGTTCCTTGACGACCGGCAGCGCGTGACCGTCCAGGCGACCGCGTCCGGGCCGGCCTGGATCCTGGTGACTGCCCCGCGGCCCCGCTGACCGAGTCGGCCCCCTGTCTTTCCGGATCGCCGTTGATTCGATCTAGACTGGCCCCCGAGGCGCAACCCGAGTCGAAAACATGACCACATCGGTCCCGTCCATATCGACGTTCACGAACCCGAGTGTGACGGCGCCCTTCGATCCGGCGCAGAACCCGTCGAAAGCCGCCGCCTACTGGCTTCGGCGCGATATCGTGCGTGGCGTCTTCGCGCCGCTGGAACGATTGAAAGTCGAAAAACTGGTGGGCTTCTATAGCCTCGGCCATAGCCCGATCCGGGAGGCGATCCTGATCGTCTCCGCCTCCGGGTTGGTGGTCCACGAGCACCAGAAGGGCTACCGCGTCGCCCCGGTCTCGCTCGCCGACTACACGGACGTGCTGGAGGTCTATCAGCGGCTCTACAAAGTGGCCCTCGAGGTGGCGGTCGAAATCGGCGACGACGCCTGGGAGGAACGGGTCGTCGTCCAGCTCCATCGCGCTGTGAAGGTGCGAATGGTGACCCTCGAGGACGAGCCCCAAGCGCGCGAGCGTTGGCAGCGCGCCTACTGGGAATTCCACGGCGAGCTGCTGTCGGGCTGCGGCTCGCCGCTCATGATCCAGCTGCTGGGCGACATCGGCTTCCGACTCGAACGCTACGTGAACCTGTTCGCCGATCTCGAGAGCGACCGCATCCGCGACCACGCCGCCGAGCATCGGCAGATCGTCGACGCCCTAATCGCCCGCGACAAGGCGCGGGTGCTAGCCCACACCGAGTCCTACTTCGCCATGGCCCAGCCCATGCGAAATTCGATCATCGCCGCCCTCCGCGAGCAGGAGAGTCAACCGATCGCGCGAAGGCGCCCCGTGGGTAGGAGCTAGAGCGGCGCCAATCATGCATTCGTCATAGGCGCCTCTAAACTCCGCTCATCCCGGAGGCCGAGCGGGTAGCGAGGCCATCCGGGACCCACGGGTTTTACTGAAACCCCGAGTCCTACGATAAAACAGCTGGGTCCCGGGTCTCGCCGCAACACGCGGCTCGCCCGGGATGAGCGGAGATTTTGTACGGAGCGCCGGCGTCTTGCGGCCCCGCGTTCGGCGCCCAGCCTTTCAGCGCGAGACGAAAGGCGCGGCCAGCACCGCAAGCAT
>DASYAQ010000218.1:0-4838 GCA_036501225.1 Caulobacteraceae bacterium
GGTCACCCTGCTGGGCCTCGGCAGATATTCCGGCGTCAATCTGGACCCCATGGTGCTGGGCGCGCTCTTCGTCTGCCTGATCCCGACCACCATCGGCGGCCTGCTCTCGGCCGTCGGCATCGCCGGCATGGACCGGCTGCTCAAGGTCAATGTGCTGGCCACTTCCGGCCGCGCGGTCGAGGCCGCCGGCGACGTCGACACCCTTTTGCTCGACAAGACCGGCACCATCACCTTCGGCAACCGCATGGCCACCGAGGTGATCGCCGCCCCCGGCGTGGCCGAGGACCGCGCCCTGATGGCCGCCCTGATGGCCTCGCTGGCCGACGAGACGCCGGAGGGCCGCTCGATCCTCGAACTCGGCCGCGAGAAACATGGCGTGGTCGAGGTCATGCCCGCCGGCGCGACCCCCGTCGCCTTCAGCGCCACCACCCGCATGTCGGGCCTCGACACCGCCGGCATGAGCTGGCGCAAGGGCGCGGTCGATGCGGTCTACAAGGCGGCCGGCATGGAACCGAAGGACGCTCCCGCCGAGCTCGCGGCGGCGGTGGACCGCATCGCCCGCTCCGGCGGCACGCCGCTGGCGGTCAGCGAGAGCGGCAAGCTGATGGGCGTCATCCACCTGAAGGACATCGTCAAGCCTGGCGTCAAGGAACGCTTCGCCGACATGCGGCGCATGGGCCTGCGCACGGTGATGATCACCGGCGACAACCCGATCACCGCCGCCACCATCGCCTCGGAAGCCGGGGTCGACGACTTCCTGGCCGAGGCGACGCCGGAGGACAAGCTGCGGCTGATCCGCGAGGAACAGGCCAAGGGCCGGCTGGTCGCCATGTGCGGCGACGGCTCCAACGACGCCCCGGCCCTGGCCCAGGCCGATGTCGGCGTGGCCATGCAGACCGGCACCCAGGCGGCGCGCGAGGCCGGCAACATGGTCGACCTGGATTCAGACCCGACCAAGCTGATCGAGATCGTCGAGGTGGGCAAACAGATGCTGATCACCCGCGGCGCGCTGACCACCTTCTCCATCGCCAACGACGTGGCCAAGTATTTCGCCATCATCCCGGCCATGTTCGTCGTCGCCCTGCCGGCCCTCGGCGCGATCAACATCATGCGGCTGGGCAATCCGCACAGCGCCATCCTGTCGGCGGTGATCTTCAATGCCCTGATCATCGTCGCTCTGATCCCGCTGGCCTTGCGCGGCGTGCGCTTCCGCGCCATCGGCGCCGGCCGGCTGCTGACGCGCAACCTGCTGATCTACGGGCTCGGCGGCGTCGTCGCGCCGTTCGTCGGCATCAAGGTGATCGATATCCTGATAACCTCCGTCCACCTGGCCTAGGCGCCCTCGGCGAACAAGGATCCATCCCATGCTTTCCCATCTCAGAACCTCGGTCGTGATGATGGCGCTCTTCACCATCGTCCTTGGTCTGGCCTACCCCCTGGCCATGACCGGGGTCGCCGGTCTGGCCTTTCCTGGCCAGGCCGGTGGCAGCCTGGTGCGCGGCGACAAGGGCCAGGTGATCGGCTCGGCCCTGATCGCCCAGGGGTTCGCCAAGCCCGAGTATCTGCATCCGCGCCCTTCGGCGGCCGGCGCCGGCTATGACCCGATGAACTCTGGCGGCTCCAACCTGGGCCCGCTGGACCAGAAGCTGATCGACCGCGTGAAGGGCGACGCCGCCACGATCGCCAAGGACGACGGGCCGGGCATCATCCCGGCCGACGCGGTGACCACCTCCGGCAGCGGTGTCGATCCCGACGTCAGCCCCGACAACGCCCGCCTGCAGGCGCCCCGCATCGCCGCCCATCGCGGCGGCACGCTTCTGGAAGTCCTCGCCGTCATCGACGCCGAAACCAAGCAGCCCCTGCTCGGATTCATCGGCGAGCCCACGGTCAATGTGCTTGCCGTCAATCGCGCTCTCGACGCGCGCTATCCGGTGGCCCACCCTAAGGCTTGATGAGCCAGGACGCGCCAAACCGCCCCGATCCGGACGCGCTGCTCGCCGAGGCCAAGCGGCGGGGGCGCGGGCGGCTTCGGGTCTATCTCGGCATGGCGCCGGGCGTGGGCAAGACCTATGAAATGCTCACCGCCGGCAATCATCGCCTGGCCGAGGGCGTCGACGTCGTCGTCGGGGTGGTCGAGACCCACGGCCGCAAGGAGACCGAGGTCCTGACCGAGGGGCTGGAGGTCCTGCCGCGCGAGCCCATCGAATATCGCGGCCGCCAGCTGATGGAATTCGACCTCGACGGCGCGCTCGCCCGCAAGCCGCAACTGCTGCTGGTCGACGAATACGCCCACACCAATGCGCCGGGCTCGCGCCACCCGAAACGCTGGCAGGATGTCGAGGAGTTGCTGGCCGCCGGCGTCGACGTCTGGACCACCCTGAACGTCCAGCACCTGGAAAGCCTGGTCGATGTGGTCTGGAAGATCACCGGCGTGCGCGTGCGCGAGACGGTGCCCGACTCGGCGCTCTCCGCCGCCGCCGAGATCGAGGTGGTGGACATCACCCCCGACGAGCTGCGCAAGCGGCTCGTCGCCGGCAAGGTCTATATGCCCGAGACCGCCGAGCTGGCCGCGGTCCGGTTCTTCAAGCCGGAGAACCTGACCGCCTTGCGCGAAATGGCGCTGCGCCGCGCCGCCCAGACGGTGGACGACCAGATGGTCGACGCCATGCGCCGCCAGGGCATCGAAGGCCCCTGGGCGGCCGGCGAGCGCATCCTGGTGCTGATCGCCGGCGACGCCATGGCCAACGCCCTGGTGCGGGCGGGACGCCGGCTGGCCGACCTGATGGATGCGCCCTGGACCGTCGCCACGGTCGAGCGACCCAACCGGCCCAGTCGCGACCCGCAAGCCGCGCTCAGGATCGCCGAGGCGCTGAAACTGGCCGAGCAGCTGGGCGGCGCCGGCGTCGTGCTCACCGGCGACGACCTGCCCGACGCGGTGCTCTCCTTCGCCGGTCGCAACAACGTCACCCAGATCGTCGTCGGCAAGTCGCGCGACAGCCGCTGGCGCGTGCTGACCGACCGCTCGCTGGCCAATGCGCTGTTGCGGCGCTCGGGCGGCGCCGCCCTGCACTTCGTCGCCGCCGGCGCGCCGGACGAACGCGCCCCGCCCGTCGCCACCCGGCCAACGCAGTCGGCGAATTGGTGGCGCGGCTATGCGGCGGGAGTCGCCCTGGTGGCGCTCGCCTGCGTCATCGCGTTCGCGCTCGACCGCTATTCGACCGGCGCGGACCTGGCGATGATCTTCCTGGCCAGTGTGCTGTGCGCGGGCGTCGCCTATGGCCTCAGGCCCGCCCTGGCCGCGGCCGCCCTGGCGATCGTGACCTACAACTACCTCTTCCTCGAGCCGCGGTTTTCGCTGACCATCGGGCACGCCACCGACGTCTTCACCTTCGCCATCTTCATCGCCGTGGCCAGCGTGACCGGCTGGCTCTCCGGCCGGGTGCGCGACCAGGCGGAGCTTTCCGCCCGGCGCGCCTCGGCGGTCACCGCGCTCTTGGCCGCCAGCCGCCGGCTCTCGGCCGCCTCGACCCACGATGAGACCGCCCAGGCCCTGGCCGAACAGGCCTCCTCCGCGGCAGGCGGTCGCGCAGTGGTGCTGCTGCCCAAGGGCGAGGACCTGATCCAGGCGGCCGGCGCGCCGACCACGGTGCTGTTGACCGCCGGCGCGCTGGCCGCCGCCCGCTGGGCCTGGGAAAAGGGCGAACCGGCCGGATCCGGCACCGGCACCCTGCCCCAGGTCGGCTGGACCTTCCGGCCGCTGGTGGGCCTGCGCGGCCGCGCCGGCGTCGCCGGCGTCGAACTCAACGAAGAGATGGGCGCCGACGAGGAACGCCTGGTCTCGGCCATGCTCGACCAGGGCGCGGTGGCGCTGGAGCGGGCCGAGCTGGCCGCCGCCACGGTGGAGAACGAGGCCCTGCGCCGCTCCGACAAGCTGCGCGCGGCATTGCTGAATTCGATCAGCCACGACCTGCGCACGCCGCTGGCCACCGTCCTCGGCTCGGCCACCACCCTGATCGACTATGGCAAGACGCTGAAGGCCGAGGTCCGCGACGACCTGCTGATCAGCATCCGCGAGGAGGCCGAGCGGCTGAACCGCTATGTCGGCGACCTGCTGGACATGACCCGGCTCGAGGGCGGCGCGCTGACCACGCGCACGGAATCGACCGACGTGCGCGATGTGCTGGCCGCCGGCATGACCCGCGTCAGCCGCCGGTTGCAGAACCGCAAACTGGTGCGCGACTTTCCCCACGAGCTGAGTTCGGTCCAGACCGATCCGGGCCTGCTCGAACAGGCCATCGTCAACATCCTTGAAAACGCCATCGCCTACAGCCCGGACGGCTCGGCAATCGACGTCGCGGCCTATGAGGATCGCGGCAATGTGGTGATCTCGATCGAGGACGAGGGGCCCGGCATCCCGCAGACCGACATCGAGCGCATTTTCGAGACGTTCCGCCGCCTGGAAGAGGCGTCGGACCGCAACCGGGGCGAGCGCAACAAGGGCGCGGGCCTCGGTCTTTCCATCGCCAAGGGCTTCATCGAGGCCATGGGCGGGCGGATCGCGGCGGCCTCCCCGCTGATCGCCGGCCGCGGCACCCGCATCCTGATCAGCCTGCCCAAGGCGACGCCCACTCACAGGCTCCTGCTCTAACCCATGTCAGCCCACAAACCCCGCATCCTGGTCATCGACGACGAGCCGCAGATCCACCGCTTCCTGGGTCCGGCGCTGGAAGCCGCCGGCTATGAACCCCTGCGCGCGGAGTCCGCGTCCGAAGGCCTTGCAGTCATCGCCAACCGCCCGCCCGACGCGGTGGTGCTCGACCTGGGCCTGCCCGACCTGG
>DASYAQ010000219.1:0-2031 GCA_036501225.1 Caulobacteraceae bacterium
TTCCACGAGGTCCAGCATCTGCAGGGCGAAGAGCGCGCACGCCATCTGATCCCGGTCTCCGACACCCGCCGCGACGCCGCCTGGCAGGCGGCCAATGCCGAACAGTTCGCCCAGTTCGTCGCCATGGGCGCCGCGGACCCCTACGCCGGCGAGCCCGGCCGCGAGATGGGCGCGCGGAGGCAGCTGGAAGCCCGCGCCGGCCACGACACCTGGGGCCGGCTGGACCAGATAAGCTGTCCGGTGCTGATCGCCGCCGGCCGCCACGACGGCATCGCCCTGCCGGAAACCCAGGACCGGATGGCCGGCCGGATCGCGGGCTCGAAGCTGCGCTTCTTCGAAGGCGGCCACATGTTCATGCTGCAGGACCGCGCCGCCCTGCCCGCGATGCTCGATTTTCTGAACGGCTAATTTAGCCGGCCGGGCGTCATCAGATAGCCCTCCCCCTTGAGGGCTAGCAGGTTCACACATCTCGTCGATAGTCCTTGATATCAATGACTTAGAATGGCCTGCGCAATGGAGCCCTTCTCCCCTTGCGGGAGAAGGTGGCCCCGAAGGGGTCGGATGAGGGGTTGAAAGCCCTATCCGGTAAGCCTTTGGCATTATTCGGAAATCGCAGCGCGACCCCTCATCCGTCGGCTACGCCGACACCTTCTCCCGCAAGGGGAGAAGGGGCATTCAGCGCATGCTCCGGAGATGTGTGAATCTGCTAGCTCCCTTTGGGAGAGGTGTTTGGCGCGCGCCTTCACACCCGCACTACCACGCCCGTCCGCGCCGACTCTCCGGCCGCCTCGGCCAGCGTCAACGCGGCCAGGCCGTCGCTCAACCCCACGCGCGGCGCGGCGCCGGCCAGCACCTCGGCGAAGTGGGCCATTTCCAGGCGGTAGGCGTCGGCGTAGCGGTCGAGGAAGAAGTTCTGGAAGGGGGCGGCGGCCGCGCCGGCCTCGGTCCAGGTCTGCAGGGTGGTCTCGGTGACATTGCCGGCCCGGGCCATGCCGGCTGAGCCGAAGGCCTCGATGCGCTGGTCGTAGCCATAGCCGCTGCGGCGGCTGTTGCTGATCAGGCAGAGCTTGCCGGAGGCGGTGCGCAGCAGGGTCTTGGCGGTGTCGACGTCGCCGGCCTCGGCGATTGCCCGATCGACCAGGCAGCTGGCGGCGGCGAAGACCTCGACGACCTCTTCGCCCAGCAGCCAGCGGGCCATGTCGAAATCATGGATGGCCATGTCGAGGAAGAGGCCGCCCGAGGTCGCGATGTAGCCGATCGGCGGCGGCGCCGGGTCGTGGCTGGTGATGTTCAGGGTCTCGAGCTTGCCGAGCGCGCCTGAATCCAGCCTGGCCTTCAAGGCCTGGAAGTTGGGATCGAAACGGCGGTTGAAGCCGAGCAGCAGCCGCGCCTTGGCCAGGCCCGGAGCGGCGGCGCGGGCGCGGGCCAGGTCGAGATCGATCGGCTTTTCGCAGAAGATCGCCTTGCCGGTCGCCGCGACGCGCAGGCAGTAGTCGAGGTGGGTGTCGGTGGCGCTGGCGATGATCACCCCGGCGATGTCCGGATCGGCCAGGGCCTGGTCCACGGTGGCCGTGGCCGCGCCGATGTCGGCGGCGAGGGCCTGGGCGGCCTCGGCCACCGGGTCGACGACGTATTTCAGCCTCAGGCCCGGCTGGGCGGCGGCGTTGCGCGCATGGATCTTGCCGATGCGACCGGCGCCGAAGAGGGCGAGAGCGGCCATCAGTTATCCTCCAGGGCGACGGGGGCGCCGGTCTTTGCCGAGCGGCCGGCGGCGTCGGCCAGCGCCAGCGCGCGGACGCTGGCCTCGTAGCCGGTGACGGGATCGGCCTCGCCGGCCAGCACGGCGGCGAAATGGTCCATCTCGGCGCGGAAGGCCTCGGCGTAGCGGGCCGCGAAGCCGCCGGCGATCGGGGCGGCCAGTGCGCCGGCTTCGCTCCAGGTCTCCAGCGTCGAGGAGCGCGGATTGTCGGTCATGGCCATGCCTTTCGAGCCGTAGGCCTCGGCGCGCTGGTCATAGCCGTAGCCGCTGCG
>DASYAQ010000220.1:0-1966 GCA_036501225.1 Caulobacteraceae bacterium
GCCGAACTGGAATGCGATGAGACCCGGCTGGCCTTCAATCCGACACGGCCCTGGACGCCGGGCCGCTATACGCTAAACGCTGAAGACATTCTGGAAGACGTCGCCGGCAATCGGATCGGCCGGCCCTTCGACATCGACACCAGGGACCCGGTCCAGCGCGGCGCGGCCGCCCGGGCCGCCGAACTGGCCTTTGAAATTCACGGAGACGCCCCATGACCGTCGATGCGCCGCTGATCGAACGCGGCAAGTTCTTCGGCAATCCGAGCCGCGCCGGCGGCCAGATCAGTCCGGACGGCCGCTGGCTGTCGTGGCTCGCGCCGCGCGACGGTGTGCTGAACATCTGGGTCGCGCCAAGGGCCGACCCGACCGCGGCGCGCGCGCTCACCGACGAGCGGGTCCGGCCGATCCGCTCCTATTTCTGGTCGCCGGACTCGGCTGTGGTGCTCTACGTCAACGACCAGGGCGGCGATGAGAACTTCAAGCTCTACGGCGTCGCCGCCGAGGGTGGCCAGGCCAGGACGCTGACCCCGTTCGACAAGACCCGCACCGAGATCTTCAAGGTCAGCCCCCAGGTCCCGGACCGCATCCTGGTCGGGGTGAACAACCGCGATCCGCGCTGGCACGACGTCTATGCCCTCGATCTGGCGACCGGCACGCTCGACCTGGTGTTCGAGAACGACGGCTTCGGCTCGTTCCTGATCGACCAGGCCCTGACGGTGCGCGGCGGCGCGCGGCCCAGGCCCGACGGCGGCGAGGACTATTACCGCATCGAAAACGGCGTCCCAGGCGCCGAACCGATCGAGAGCGTCAGCTTCGACGATGCGCCCACCGTCAATCCGCTGCGCTTCACCGCCGACGGCAAGACGCTCTACTGGATCGACTCCCGCGGCCGCGACACCGCCGCCCTGGTCGCCCAGGACATGGCCTCTGGCGCCCGCACCGTGCTGGCCGAAGACGCCAGGGTCGACATCCCGGGCGCCATGTTCAACCCGATCACCGGCCAGGTTGAGGCCTATCCGGCCACCTATCTGACCACCGAGTGGATCGCGCTCGACGCCGCGGTGAAGGCCGATCTGGAGTTCCTGCAAGGGGCCCTGAAGGGCGAAATCTCGATCGCCTCGCGCACCCATGCCGACGACCTCTGGGTGGTGGGCGTCGATGCGGTCACCTCGGCCCCGTCGGCCTGGCTCTACGAGCGGGCGGGCCGCACCCTGACCCAGCTCTACCTGACCCGCCCAGAACTGGCCGACGCGGTGCTGGCGGCCATGCATCCGGTGGAGATCCGCTCGCGCGACGGCGTGGTGCAGCCCTCCTATCTCAGCCTGCCGCCGGGCAGCGACCCCGACGGGACCGGCCGGCCGAACGCGCCGGTGCCGCTGGTGCTCGTGCCGCACGGCGGGCCGTGGGCGCGGGACGTCTATGGCTACAATCCCTTGCACCAGTTCCTGGCCAATCGCGGCTACGCGGTGCTGTCGCCGAACTTCCGCAGCTCGACCGGCTTCGGCAAGGCCTTCCTCGCCGCCGGCTACCTCGAATGGGGCGGCAAGATGCATGACGACCTGGTCGACGCGGTCAACTGGGCGGTGGAGCGGGGCGTCACCACCGCGGGCCAGGTGGCGATCCTGGGCGGCTCCTACGGCGGCTATTCGGTGCTGGCGGGCCTGGCCTTCACGCCCGAGGTGTTCACCTGCGGCGTCGACATCGTCGGGCCGTCGAACCTCAACACGCTGCTGGCCAGCATTCCGGCCTATTGGGAGGCCGGGCGCATCCAGCTCTACAAGCGGGTCGGCGATCCGACGACGCCGGACGGCGCGGCGCTCCTGAAAGCCTGTTCGCCGCTGACCCGCGCCGACGCCATCGTCCGGCCGCTGCTGATTGGCCAGGGCGCCAACGATCCCAGGGTCAAACAGGCGGAGTCCGACCAGATCGTCGCGGCCATGCAGTCCAAGTCGATCCCGGTGACCTA
>DASYAQ010000221.1:0-1778 GCA_036501225.1 Caulobacteraceae bacterium
GGGAAGGTCCCGTACTGTTCCTCGCCCTCCACCCCGACGAACTTCTTCTTCATGATGATGTTCACGACCCCGGCAATGGCGTCGGAGCCGTAGATGGCCGAGGTGCCGCCGGTGACCACTTCGATCCGCTCGACCAGCGCCGGCGGGATCGAACCCAGGTCCACCGCGAGGCTCGACGGGTCGGCGGACACGTGGCGCTGCCCGTCCACCAGGACCAGGGTGCGGCTCACGCCAAGGTTCCTCAGGTCGGCGAAGCTCAGACCGCCCAGATTGCCGAAGCTGTTGGCGTTGGCGCGCGCGGTCCCCTGCACGCCCATGGACGGCAGTTCGGCAAGGATCTGGCCCAGGTCGGGAGTCCCGGAATTCTGGATGATCTGCGGGCTGATGACCGCCACCGGCATTGGCTCGGAGAGGTTCGGTCGGGGAATGCGCGACCCGGTGACGATGACTTCGGGACCCGCGGGCGGCGGCGGCGGCTGGCTTTGCGCCACGGCGCTGCTGGCGCCGACGACAGCGACAAACATGGTTCCGGCAAACAGCGCCGCTCTTCGATTCGACATGATCTACCCCTCCACACGCCGGCGGCGACGCGGCTTGAGCAGGGTTTCGCCCGAGCGGATCGACGACCGGATGCCAACACCTATCGCGACATCCTGCCGCACCGCGAGGGGTCAACGGCCGCAAACATGACATTTTCTTCATGTGTGACGCCGGAGGCACAACCTAGGCGACAGAGTGTCCAATAACTGGACAGCGCAGGCTCTCGCCGCGCCGCGCTTGCACGTGCGCGACTCCGCCTCTAAACGAGCCGCTTAGCCTGAAATGGTCGGCAGCGGACGCGCCTTTGCGCGCCCTCACGCCCACGCGCGCGAGATGGAATGCCCAAACGGACCGACATTTCATCGATCCTGATCATCGGCGCGGGGCCCATCGTCATCGGCCAGGCCTGCGAATTCGACTATTCCGGGGTGCAGGCCTGCAAGGCGCTCAGGGCCGAGGGGTACCGGATCGTCCTGGTCAATTCCAACCCGGCGACGATCATGACCGACCCGGACCTGGCCGACGCCACCTATATCGAGCCGATCACCCCGGAGATGGTCGCCAAGATCATCGAAAAGGAGCGGCCGGACGCGCTTCTGCCCACCATGGGCGGCCAGACGGCGCTGAACACGGCGCTGGCGCTGGAGCGCATGGGCGTGCTGGCCAGGTACGGGGTCGAGATGATCGGCGCGCGCGCCGAGGTGATCGACAAGGCCGAGGACCGGCAGAAGTTCCGCAACGCCATGGACGCCATCGGGCTGGAGAGCCCGAAATCCCGGGCGGCCAACAGCCTGGCCGAGGCCCAGGACGGACTGGAGCTGGTGGGGTTGCCGGCGATCATCCGGCCGTCCTTCACCCTCGCCGGCACCGGCGGCGGCATCGCCTACAATGTCGAGGAGTTCGTCGAGATCGTCGAACGCGGCCTGGACCTTTCCCCCACCCACGAGGTGCTGATCGAGGAAAGCGTGCTGGGCTGGAAAGAGTACGAGATGGAGGTGGTCCGCGATCGAGCGGACAACTGCATCATCATCTGCTCGATCGAGAACGTCGACCCGATGGGGGTGCACACCGGCGACTCGATCACCGTCGCCCCGGCGCTGACCCTGACCGACAAGGAATACCAGTGGATGCGCTCGGCCTCGATCGCGGTCCTGCGCGAGATCGGCGTCGAGACCGGCGGCTCCAACGTGCAGTTCGCGGTCAATCCGCGCGACGGCCGCATGGTGGTGATCGAGATG
>DASYAQ010000222.1:0-2413 GCA_036501225.1 Caulobacteraceae bacterium
GAAGCCTGAGCCCCGGGCGGCGACCGTCGATGCGGGCCGAACACCGCCGCGGCGTCGCCGCGCGGGTCAGTCCGCGTTCCAGGCCACGACCATCGCGCGCAGGTCGTCGACGGACCCCATGAGGTCGACCCCGCCTGGCTCAAGGCCGAGGATGCGGCCGATGATCGCCTCCTCGGCGCGGATGCGGTTCAGCATCAGGCCGAGGCCCGCCTCCACGTCCGTCTCGGCCAGGGTCAGGCCCTGCATGACGATCGGGCGGCGGCCGTTGCCGAGCCAGAGCAGGGTGTCGGCCGCCGTGCGGGCGTCGCCGACATCGAACAGACCCTCCGCTGCGCCCCGCTCGATGATGCCGGCCAGGGCCGGGGCCAGGACACTGAACGCCGCCTCGACGATGCGGTGATAGAGCATCGCGTTCTCGGGCCTGAGCAGAGTGGTGAACATCGCCCTGAGCTCACCGATATGCTCAAGCTTCCAGTCGCGGCTGAGCGCCAGCAGCGAATTCAGCCGCTGCAGGGCGTTCAGGCCGCGGTCGGCCTGCAGGGCGGTGACGACGGCGAGGCTCTCGCCCGCGAACCGCTCGCTGATCGCCGCCAGCAGATCCTCCTTGGAGCGGAAGTGGTGGTAGAAGGCGCCCTTGGAGAGGCCGGTGGCGGCGATCACGTCGTTGATCGTGGTCTTCTCGTAGCCCCGGGCGAGGAAGAGCCGCTGGGCGCAGTCGATCAGCTGCTCGCGGCGAACCGCCGGCGCCTTGACCACCCGGCGCGGCTTCAGCGCCGGGCCTTCGTCATTTCCGACGTCCAAACTCATCTCGTCTAACACGGATCTCGTTGCAGACCGACCGTCGGTCTGTTAGAACTATCTCACGAAACGCGGCCCGAGCAAAGTCGCGCGAACGGACGGCTCGAAAGGCCTGACCCATGACCCTGTCCCCATCGCTCCCGGCGGCCGAGCGGACCCCGAACCGCCTGGACAACCCACTGAAAATCGACATCGCAGGCGCGGCCTTCAAACGCGACCCGTTCCCGACGCTGGCGGCGATGCGCGCGGCGGGCCCGGTGATTGCGCTGAAGCTTCCCCTCCTTGGCCGGGCCTGGGCGACGACGACCCACGAAGCGACCCTGGCCATGGTCAAGGACAACGACCTCTTCGTCCAGGAGGGCCGTCACGCCGGCAAGCCTGGCCTGGTCGGCGGCATGCAATGGTGGATGCCGAAGTCGCTGCGGCCCATGACCAACAACATGCTGCTGAAGGACGAGCCCGATCATCGCCGGCTGCGCAAGCTGGTGGATCGCGCCTTCGCCCGGCGCGACGTGCTGACGATGCGCGGGCCGATCGAGCAGATCGCCGACCGGCTGCTTGACCAGTTCGAGGGCCGCGAGACCGTCGACCTCGCCAACGACTATGCGCGGCGCCTGCCGATGGCGGTAATCTGCGACCTGCTGGGGGTGCCGGACGAGGATCGCGACGCCTTCTCCGGTTGGACGCGGTCGGCGCTGACGATGAAAAACGCCTTCGGCCTGTTCCGGGCCGTTGGGTCGATCGACAAGATGATCGGCTATGTCCGCGGACAGATCGGGGAGAGCCGCAAGGCGCCACGCCCGGGGCTGATCGGGGACCTGGTGCGCGACGAGGAGGACGGCGACAAGCTCGACGAGAACGAACTGCTGTCCATGGTCGCGCTGCTGCTGGTGGCCGGGTTCGAGACCACCACCCACCTGATCGGCGACAGCATCATCGCACTGGAGCAGAACCCCGAACAGAAGGCCTGGCTGCTGGCCGATCCGGCAGACCGCATGGAGCGGGCGGTCGAGGAACTGGCGCGCTACGCCACGCCGGTTCAGAGCACCAAGCCGCGCTATGTCGCGCGCGACGCCGAGTTTTTCGGCCAGAGCCTGCATCGTGGCGACCTGATCATCGCCTATATCGCGGGGGCCAATGCCGACCCGGCGCAGTTCGATCGGCCCGAGACCCTGGCGCTTGACCGGTTTCCCAATCCGCACCTGGTGTTCTCATCCGGCATCCACTTCTGCCTCGGCATGCAGCTCGCACGCGTCGAGGCGCAGAGCGCGCTGGCGCGGCTCTATGCGCGGTATCCGGACCTGCGGATCGCCCCGGCGGATCAGCTGGACTGGATCGAGCAGTTCGGCCTGCGCGGCGTGCGCTCACTGCCGGCGCAGCTCAGTCCCGTACCGTCACGACTGGCGGCTTAGGCCGCTTCGGCGCACATCGGAGCCATGCCGCCCGCCGCCGTCCTGTTCGACCTCGACGACACCCTGGCCGATCGGGCCTCCGCGCTCCGCCGCTACGCCCGGTTCTTCGCCGAGGACTTCGGCGCCCAGCTGCTGCCCAGCCTGACCGAGACCCTGCACGCGACCCTGATCCGCGTCGACGATTTCGGCTCGCTGGCGCAGGC